>NZ_JAPZRB010000004.1:0-4789 GCF_027531105.1 Microcystis sp. LE18-22.4A | reverse complement strand
GTCAATTACCTAATTTTCAGGGAAAAAGTCCCTGAATTTACCCCTGATCACTCCCATATCTGGTACTTTTTGAGGGGAAAAAAGTCCAAAAGTCTTATCCAACAAGGTTTTTAGATTTATTCAGCAAGCCCTACTTAGGGTGAAAACCCTGGCATTTCTGACAAATTCCTCGAAAATGTATTTCTGGAATCGTTGCAGAGCAAGGATTCCAGAAATGATAATCTCAGCTTATCACCCTAAGTACGGGAGAGCCAAAACAATGCTTTCACGCATGGGAGGAGACTTAAGTGGGGGACAACAACAAATTATTTTAGAAATTGAAGCTGCGGTGCGTCGCATTATTGAAACCACAGGAATTTCTGTGCTATTAGTAGAACAACATTGACATTTTGTGCGCCAAGCTGACAAATATTATGCCATGCAAAAGGGTGGGATTGTTGCGTCAGGTTCTACCAATGAATTAAGTCAGGAGGTTATTCAGAGATTTTTAGCGGTTGAGACGAAGAATCGATTTCAATGGCTGCTGTAAGTACCTGGACAAAAATATGGGTAATGTGATTGAGACGCACAAACCAAGCGTTTTCTGCATTCATTAAAGCCAGTTTATCTTGATTTTTCTGCTGGCGCAGACTGGGGTGGCAGAGAGCCATGTCATCAGTTACAGGACGCAAATCGCAAGTTTTGGGTAAGATTTAGGTGGCGTTCATCCCCCGTGACCAGATTTTTTCCCAATAAGAGACTCCCATCGGGGCGGCGATGAGCCGGTTCTAGCATTTCACTTTTCCCCCCACCACTTGCCCCCTCGTGCCTAAAGGTGACTTTGTTATCGTAGGGGGTGATCACTTGAACGGTGGATGCGTGGGCTGTCACCCAGTTTTCCTGCCCTCCCATGGCTAACAATACGCCATAGGCAATGGGCAATAGGCAAGGGGTAGGGTTGATTTATAGTAGGGTTGATTCATGAATCAACCCTACTAGGGGGTAGGGGGGATCAAAGGCAAAATCTATCTCTACAAGCTCAAGGGTTGCGGATCTAACTTCAAATCGGCAAGACTGACATCACCGTGACCATTTACCGCCACCTCTAGGGGCAAATTGCCGTGATAAGCTTGGATTAACAGGGTTTTTAAGTCCTCGATCAGGGGATAACGGGGATTGGCTCCGGTACACTGATCATCGAAAGCTTGTTCGGCTAAATGGTCTAATTTGGCCATAAATTCGGCTTCAGTTTCGGGAATTACCTCTTTGATACTGGCCGGAATACCGATTTCCCGTTTTAAACATTCGAGCGCTAATACCAATCTTTCCACACTTTCGGTCTCGCTTTCTCCTCCCAATCCCAGAGAATGGGCGATCCTGGCATAGCGCCACTTCACGTTAGGATATTTGTACTGAGAGAAGGTCGCCTGTTTAAAGGGGGCATCGGTGGCATTATAGAGGATGACGTGGGAAATCATCAAGGCATTGGCCAGACCGTGGGGAATGTGGAAAATGGCCCCCAATTGGTGGGCCATGGAGTGACAGATGCCTAAAAAGCCATTAGCGAAGGCCATTCCGGCCATTGTCGCCGCATAATGGACTTTTTCCCGCGCTTTCGGGTCTTTAGCTCCGTTATGATAGGAACTGGGCAAGTATTTAAACAGCAGTCGGATGGCATCTTGAGCAAGAGCATTGGTGTACTCTGAGGCTAAAACCGAGACGTAGGCCTCAAGAGCGTGAGTTAAAGCGTCAATTCCGCCGTAGGCTGTCAATTTTTTCGGCATATTTAGCACTAATTCTGGATCGACGATGGCCATGCTGGGAGTTAGGGCATAATCTGCCAGAGGATACTTAATATTATTACGGCGATCGGTCACGACGGCGAAGGGAGTCACTTCTGATCCTGTTCCCGAAGTGGTGGGAATACAAACCATCAGAGCTTTTTCGCCTAAAGGGGGCAATTCATAGACTCGTTTGCGGATATCCATAAAACGCATGGCCAAGCTCTCGAATTCTATCTCTGGATGCTCGTAGAGTAGCCACATAATTTTAGCGGCATCCATGGGGGAACCGCCACCGATAGCGATAATTACATCGGGATTGAAGGTATTAATGACATTTAACCCCCGTTCGACGGTTTCTAGGGAAGGATCGGGTTCCACATCATAAAAGATATTAATCGTGATGCCGATTTCTTCTAAAACTTCCTCTAAAGGTGCGGTAACTCCTAGGTCAAAAAGAGGTTTATCGGTGACAATAAAGGCCCGTTTTTTGCCGGCTAATTCCCGAATAGCGATCGGTAATGACCCGTATTTAAAATATACTTTTGGTGGTACTCGGAACCAAAGCATATTTTCCCGGCGCTCGGCCACGGTTTTAATATTTAATAGGTGGGTAGGTTCGACGTTTTCGCTGATGGAATTACCGCCCCAAGTGCCACAACCGAGGGTTAAACTAGGATCGAGACGGAAGTTATAGATATCACCAATTGCACCCTGGGAGGAAGGGGTATTAATTAATACCCGGGCTGTTTCTACGTTGTCTTCAAAGCGTTTAATATGTTCCCGATTTGAGGGTGCGGTATAAAGCACGGCCGTATGACCTCGACCCGCAAATAAGACCAGTTTTTCGGCTTTTTTCACCCCATCTTCAAAGTCTTTCGCTCGGTACATAGCTAAAATTGGCGAGAGTTTTTCGTAGGAAAATGGTTCCTTTAAACCAATATTTTCTACTTCTCCGATTAGTAATCGTGTATCTTCTGGAACGGAAATTCCGGCCATGGCGGCTAATTTTTCCACTGGTTGCCCGACGATATCGGGGTTAATATGACCATCTTTTAGAAGAATCTCGGCGACTTTTTCCCTTTCTGCGGGGGAAAGAAGATAGGCCCCGCGATCAATAAATTCCTGTCGAACTTCTTCATAGATGCTATCGACAACGATTACCGATTGTTCCGAGGCGCAAATCATGCCGTTATCGAAGGTTTTACTGAGAATAATCGAGGAAACGGCCATTTTTATGTGAGCGGTTTCGTCAATTAAAGCGGGGGTATTGCCGGCACCGACTCCTAAGGAAGGTCTTCCCGAAGAATAGGCCGCTTTTACCATACCCGGACCGCCGGTAGCGAGGATTAAATTAATGCAGGGATGTTGCATTAATGCTTGGGAAAGTTCCACCGATGGCTGATCGATCCAACCAATAATACCGGCCGGCGCACCCGCTTTGACGGCCGCTTCCAAGACAATTTTGGCCGCCGCGATGGTGCAGTCTTTCGCTCGCGGATGGGGGGAAAAAATGATGCCGTTGCGGGTTTTCAGGGCAATTAGGGCTTTAAAAATGGCTGTAGAGGTGGGATTTGTGGTGGGTACGATCCCCGCTAAAATGCCCACGGGTTCGGCGATTTTTTGCAATCCAAAGGATTTATCTTCTTCGATAATGCCGCAGGTTTTGCTGTGTTTATACTTGTTGTAGATGATTTCTGAGGCAAAATGGTTTTTAATCACTTTATCCTCTATTACCCCCATCCCTGTCTCTTGTACGGCCATTTTAGCCAGGGGAATGCGAGCGTTGTTAGCTGCTAATGCCGCTTTTTTGAAGATAAGATCTACTTGTTCTTGGCTATAGTTGGCAAATTGTTGTTGAGCTTTTTTTACCTGTTGAATCAGTTCTTCTAGCTCTTGTCTATTGGTAACTGTCATAACAATTTTGTCGAAAAAATTAGGCATTTTATTCTACTCTAGCGTTTTTCGGCAGGGGATTCGCTTAATCTTGGGATTTTCTTTATAGTTTCCTAAGCATTGGTATTATAGGATACTAATCCTAAATCCATTGAGCATAGGTTACATATCAGGACAGGCACTCATGCAAGAGGCACTCATGCAAAGGGGAGAATAAATAATCAGTTTTTAATAACTGGATTTAGTATAAATTAGGATTGACCAGTACCTAGAAAAAGTTTGAGGACAGAGACTCAATGATCAAGTTACCAGAAATTCAAGCTGGTGTTCGAGAAGCTGGTTCTATTCCGCACTCCTTGAGTGAAAAGTTTAAAGTTGATCACAGCTTGGCAACGGATTCAGGGTGAGATTCAATATCAAACTAGGATATCTCTAAACTCTAGAAAATCAATATCTTCAGAGCAAGGGAATCAAAGAGAATTGAATCAGTCAATTTTGATGATATTTTGAATGATTAATCTAAACCCAGTTTCTTGGCGAAATTTTTCCATCCTCTCCGTTTGTGAAGTCTGAAAGTTAGGCTTTTTGTTATTAGCAATGTAGGCTTTTCTAGATGAATAATCCTCTATACCATGATTTTCAATAAATACCCGAATTGTGTTTCTTAGTTGCTTTTCTCCGTCTCCTACCCACTCATGATTTCTCCCCTTTCGTTCTTTTAATTCTACAAAAATCAAACAATTAGCATAGGTCAGCATTCCATCACAGCGTTTATCCATACCACTACCATCGACTTTTCTAATTTCAATACATTTATCAATAGCGGTAAATGTCACTTCAATTTCTTGAGAGTTTTCCACAATAGCAATCCAATCCCTGGGATTTTCTGTATCTAAATAAGCGGTATTTTCTGGGGGAGATGGCTGATCACAAATTCCAAATTCATGCCGATGGGTTTGACTCTGACATTTTTTATCAAAGAAATTGATCTTCAGGCTCTTCTGGTTTTCGTGTGTTAATTTTTGTTATGAATTAAAGCAAGCAAACAGCTTAAGTCGAAGATGTTCAAAATTGGTAAATCCATAACTTATTCTTTTAATAAGCTTTATTTTGGTATTCATTCCCTCAATTAA
>NZ_JAPZRB010000059.1:0-1157 GCF_027531105.1 Microcystis sp. LE18-22.4A | reverse complement strand
TTAGAATTATCGCAACGTAATTGTTTAACGAATGTTGCGGGAGTAATCCATTCTAAAATATGGGTTTTTGCGATTCCTGTTCAGGTGAATTCTGTCTTCTTCCAAAATTTGTATCCATTAGAAAATAACTATCTTGGGATTGTCCCCCCTAAATCAGAAATTTCCATTTTTCAACATCCCTTTTCCAATCGTTTTCAGCTTTACGTTCATGATAATTATCTGCAACAATTGTGCCAAACTTTAGAGTTACCAGAAGCGAAAAAGTTTTTAAATTCTTCCGCTGCTTCTATTGTGATTTGCCCATCGGAAAAAATTCGTCATCTACAACAATCTTGTCATCAACTTTATCAAATGCTATTTAATTTAGATCGTCAACAAATATCTTGGCAAAGAAAAGCATTAAGATTAAATTTTGTCAAGCAAAAATTAAAAGAAGAAATTGTCAAAGATTTTCTTTTGACTTTAGCAGTAACCAAAGATATTAAAACTCCTAAAAACACTATCAGACGCACCTCTATTCTCAAAAAAGCAGAAGAAATGATGAGAAAAAATCTGCGTTCTGATCTGACTATTCCAGCGATTTGTCAAGACTTAGAAGTAAGTCAACGCACCTTAGAATATATATTTAAAGACTTCTATCAAATGTCTCCTTACAATTATTTTAAATTGCTTCGTCTTAATGCTTTACATCAATCTCTTAACCAAAATAATCAGACAAAATTAATTTATGAAATTGCTGAAGAATTAGGTTTTTTTCACCGAGGATATCTGGCCTCTGATTATAAAAAACTGTTTGGTTACTTCCCCTCTGAAACCTAAAAAAATAGTAGGGGTAGGAATTAGGATTATTGTTAGATTTATCTGACTTATTTTTTCTTTGAGGACTAAATTCCTAACTCCTCTTTCAATTCATCGGCTCTCCCGTACTTGTTTGGTAGGGGCGTATATTGTACGCCCTTTCTTCGATCTCATAACCTCAAGAGAGCCATTAATAATTAGCCCCATCGAGATTAATTTACTTAGGGCTTGCTGAATAAATCTAAAAACCTTGTTGGATAAGGCTTTTAGACTTTTTTGACCTCAAAAAGTGCCGACCATTGGAGGGATCGGGGGTAAAATTCAGGTACTTTTTCCCTGAAAATTAGGTAACTGACTAC
>NZ_JAPZRB010000158.1:0-2706 GCF_027531105.1 Microcystis sp. LE18-22.4A | reverse complement strand
AAAACCACAAATTAGGTCAGAATTTCAGCTAAATTTATGAGTTGAGATAAGTTTTTTATGGGCAGATATTTTAAAACTGTCTCTTGAAGCTAATTATGATGATTATCTTGAAAAAAAATGATAATTAGACAGAAGTTCTCTTGTTCACATAGAGAACTTTATCTTCTTTTGTTTTCAAAATGAGAATTGCTGGTATCGATGAGCGTGAGCAATTGAAATGCACTACCTCGCCTAGACCTCAACCCAGCAACAATGACGTTGGTATCAATAACCACTTGAGGTAATGGCATTTGGAACTAGACAACTATCACTATCAGTACAACTCAACTCTATCATCACAGGATAAAAATGAGGTGCGTTACATTCCATTAACGCACCCTACCAGATCGGCGATCGCACTTCCTAAACAAACTGGATTACAAGGAGATATGCCAACTGACTAGCAAGCCAGGAACTTGCTAGCCCAACACATATCGCAAAAATAAGTACAACCGCAACTCTTTCTACTTCCGTGTTCACTTCAGGGGCTGATGTCACAAAAGATGGAATGGCAAAGATCGCAGCCGGAATGAATCCCCCCAACATCACAGTGCAACAGATTGCGATCGCCTGAAATACAACTACTGGTAAATCGTTCCTGTCGTAACCGCACAGAATAGCAAACAGACTCGCTCCAGCAACCGCACCGATATAACCATAGAATGGCAAAATTACAGGAACAAAGATAAATCCTGCGGCTTGTGATTCCATCCAGTCACGGTGAAAAAGCTGTAACCAGAAAATCCCAAACGGCACAATGCTGATCGTTCCAGTGATCGCTCCCACCAATACCATCAACAGCGACATGAGAGATTGACTGAACAGAAACGCGATCACTCCAGATGCAATCAGCGGTGTAACCACGAGTATAAGATATAGATAACTTAGCATCGCTTGATTCCATCGACTGACTACACCATTAAACGCTAACGAAATAGGATTCAACGTTGCTAAGGTTCAGGTTTGCCAAATCCAAGTCTTCGATAAAAAAGTAAAAGTTATTATCGATATCAAAAGGATGTTGAAGTTCTAGCAATAAGCGTCCTCTAAATCCCTCTATGGTTTCATCCACATAGGAGTGAAGTTCTGGATATCCACCCAGTTTATTGATCCGCCCATGCCTCAGCGTACACTCGTCCTCATAGTCTGAAATCCATTCAGTAAAGTCTTCCCCCAGTTCCGTCAACGCTTCGGGCATCTCAAACGATTCATCCAGTTGCCGACGAGCATTCCAGAACACGTCCCGCTGCACAGAAAAATTTAAGGCATAAACATCGTCGTACCATTCCAGAGAGCTAGCAGGTTCTGCTAAAAAGCTAAAGTCAGTGATTAAGTCATTTTTATCTTTAGAAACGTCGGGGTAATACAGAACGCGGTGTTGTTCAGGACTCAGCGTGCACATGGGGACATCTAAACCGATGTAAAATTGCAAAAGCCCCTGTCGTGGCAAGTTAAGACTTTCGATTACCGGCAGATCGGCGCAGTTGATCTGCATGAGAAACATCATCATCTCACCCGTTTCGGCATCGGTAGGATAGCTCGTGCCTTTCGGTAGGTAAGGATGACCGCCAATTTTACTTTGCCAAAGTTCTAACGGATCGCCACTCCAGTCGGCGGGGCCACGGAAGCTCGCAGAATTGAGATGTCCCGCGTCTGTCGCCGTGAATTTGATGTAAGGCACTAAGTTGGCTTCCAGAAACAATCGCAGCGGCTCAAACTGAGGCGGCAAATTTTCCAGAAACGCTGGCATATCGGTTATCTCCTGCGGTGGTAATGGGGGTTGCTCTATGGCAGGTGCAGTCTGCTCAAATACCTGCACTGACTGCACCTGCAAATTTTCAGGCGGATAAACAATATGAACGGTATTGATTTGAGTCAGAGGCAGGCAGTGGGCATACCGAGTTAGCACCCGGCCATTGAGGTAAACTACCAACTCTTGCTCAACCGCAATCTTGAGGGTAAAGGGCTGAGAAGAGACGAACTCAGGGGGCATGGACAAAATTTCTCCCCCTGCACCCCAAGCTCCAGCAACACAGGTATTTTGCACAATTCGCCCTTCAGAGGAACGCGCATCGAAGTGATAGGCGATATCTGAACCAGCATCCAGATTGATCGTGAACGTGGGGTAGTGGCAAATCGCTGTGATTTCAACAGCCACCAGCAGTTCCTGGAGTGGCACCCCTAGAAAAATGCGATCCTGATAGATGCCGAGTCGTAACTTAGCAAGGTCGAAACTTTGCTTTGCCATTGTTTTCTCTCCTTTTGACTTGACTGATGATCATTGGATGGACTCGGACAAAAAACGTTCGGTCAATCCTGATGAGTTGTGATTCATCTCTGGCATTAGAGCAAAATCATAGTGACCACCTCCTTTGCGAATCATTGGCTTCGCCTAACTATATATTATGCGGAAATTTTCCGTATATCACGCCAAATATGCATTTTTTAAAGAATCTTTCCATATATCATTCCAAATTCGAGTGATCGTAAGAAGTTTTCCGTATAACATTACAATAAGCGTGTTATTGGGACTTAAACGCCAAATAAAGATCAAATCGAGTATAATCGTTAAAGAGTAAGCACTTTACGTTGAAAAATCGGCGATGAAAGAGACAACCCCAGCCGCAATGCCCCCATGCTTTGACCGATGGTGTCGGCGGTTTGACA
>NZ_JAPZRB010000294.1:0-2102 GCF_027531105.1 Microcystis sp. LE18-22.4A | reverse complement strand
TCAATTGTCTATCTTTTGGTATTAACCTGTTTGTGCCTTAAGTCCTTCCCTGTATGGATTTCAGCTACTTTTGAGCGTAGGCGCTCTCATCGAATTTTATTTTAAGTTAATTATTTGCATAACAATTCCCGAAGAGCCAATGTTCTCAACCCGTGCATAAACAATAACACTGACGGAAGTATCATTGATAGACAAGGCATTAGATAGGCTCAGAGTTGAACTTACTGAAGGGTCGCTAAAGGTAGAACTAGAATCGGAACCAGAACCAGAACCAGAACCAGAATCGGAACCAGAACTAGAATCGGAACCAGAACTGGAATTATTGCTGGCTTTTTTTAAGCTAATCTGCGCCGAAACGCCTAAGGAATTGGTAACGGTATTATTAAAATCTTCAGCCGAATAACAAATCTTAAAAAAACTTTGGGAATTAGTGCCTAAGTTTTGAATTGTTGGATTGGCTGCCAAAGCATTCGTCATCTGCTTGCCAGTAAAACAATTAAAACCAACGCCGATACCGCTGATTAATTCAACGGCATGAGGAACGCCAATAAGATTCATATTTGCAAGCGCAGCCATGGCAAAAATTCTCCTAATACGGATTGAGTTGAAATTAAATAATCTGGCTTTTCTCTACTTGGCAACCGCCAAGGCAGCTAGGACAACTAGGAGGCGGCAAATTCCCACAAAGCTTAAGCTTTTTTCCCCTTGTCACCTGCTATATTGAGCAGATATTGAACAATCCTGGGTAATTGAATCATCGATTATCTTCAATAACAAACGTGACTCAATTGAGGATTCATTTATTAAGAACGATTGAACAGGAAATTAGTTCCTGTTGGGTCAAAACTTATAGCAGTAAACCTATTGTTAAGGATAAGTAGGGTGCGGCAAATTCCCACAAAGCTTAAGCTTTTTTTCCCTATTGCCTGCGATAACTCCAATAGTTGATAATAAAGGAATACACAATCCCCCCCCTGTCAAGTGGCCGATGTAAAAAATTTAACCAATCTTTACATTGCCCTTCTTAGGCAATTAATCCTCTTCTTTGTTCTTCTACAAATTTATCCAGTGGGAATGTTGACTTTATTTAACCTAGTTGTCACAAGCCAGAAGAAAGTCTCAAAAAAATAATTTTAAGACCAAGAAATCCTAAGCACACAATGTCGGACTAAAGCTTGGTAGAATAATAATTGAAATAAAAATCTAAGGGGAAAATCTGATGGCCACAACCGCTGATGATGTCTGGCGTTTATTAGGGGAATTAGTCGAAGCTCAAAAAGAAACTGATCGCCGTTTTCAAGAAACAGAACGTTTAATGCGAGAACAACGTCAAGAAAGCGATCGCCGTTTTCAAGAAACAGAAAGACTTTTAAAAGAGCAAAGCCAGAGAGTTGATAAACAGCTAGGAAAACTCGGAAATCGCTTGGGAGAATTTGTCGAATGGCAAATTCGTCCCGCCGCGGTAAGATTATTTAAAGAAAGAGGGCTTGATGTTCATGAATTATACTCAGGAGTGTCAGCCCAACGCCCCGAAGGGGGACTCGAAATAGATTTATTAGTAGTTAATAATACCGAAGCCGTCTTAATTGAAGTGAAAAGTAAACTGACTCAAAGCGATGTTGACGAACATTTAGAGCGACTAGAAAAATTCAAAAGATTAATGCCTCGTTACCAGAATCTGAAAGCATTAGGAGCGGTAGCCGGAATGGTTGTCCCCGACGATATTGCTCTTTATGCTTATCGTCAAGGATTATTTGTCTTAGCTCAGTCAGGAGACAATGTAATTATTTTAAACGATCCTCAATTTCAGCCTAAAGCTTGGTAATCTGTTCGTAGTATAGAATAATTAGCTTAACTTAGTGGCAATATCATCTAAATCTTGATCCGTTAGCGTGAGAGCATTAGCCACATTTTCTGTCAGCGGCCAGTCAATTTCCAGAAGATTGAAATAAGCTTGGATATGCTGAAAATAGGCTTCTTGCAGAAATTGCTTCAGGGGAGTTGTTTGCGGTTGAGAAAAAACGCCACATTTACCTTTCATGGCAAAAGTGCTGGGATTTAACGCCAGATAATTACAGTTTTTCACTTTTTGAATTTGACTA
>NZ_JAPZRB010000016.1:0-16454 GCF_027531105.1 Microcystis sp. LE18-22.4A | reverse complement strand
GGGAGTGGTCGGGGGGAAAATTCCGGGACTTTTTCCCTGAAAATTAGGTAATTTACCCGATGAAAATGGGTAAAACCCCACACCCCACACCCCACACCCTACACCCTGCCCCTAGGAAAAACTTTTTCAGCAGACCCTATCTAAAAAGTTTCCTGGGTCGGAAAAATATTCATTAATTGACCAAATTCGACGTTCTTCTCGTTCTGTCTGTGCTAATTTAGCAGAGGCATGGCGTAGAAGACGATATAAGGGTTCATTTTTGCTGAGATTAAATGATGCGGAAGCAGAAGCAGCAGAAAGCCAAGTATGGTTAAAATTTGCTGTTAAATGCCAATATTTAGATATTGAGACTGGTAGAAAACTTTATGGTCAGTATAATGAGGTTTTAGGACTGATTGTCATCATGACTAATAATGCCGATAAATGGCTACTAAAAACCCCAAAATCCCCAAAACCCTAATTCCCCAAAACCCTAATTCTCCATTTCAGGTTAGGTTTAAGTATCGGGGGTAACTTCTAGGGATTGGGGAAAAAACCGAAAAGTTTAGCGGCACCTCCCAAGACAGCAACCACCAAAGCTATCAGAATCCCCCGGTTGGTGAACTCCTGATAAGCAACCCGTACCGTTAATCCCTCGACTTTCTCATCTAATACTTTAATATCGCCTTTTAAATCAGCTTGGCCTATCTCCAGTTTCGTCAACCGGTCCTCCACCTTGTCAAATCTCTCATCTACCTTGTCAAATCTCTCATCTACCTTGTCAAATCTGTCATTCATCCGTTTTTCAAGGGAGTCGATTTTCTCATCCATCCGTTTTTCCAGGGAGTCGATTTTACTCTCAATCCTAGTTAGGACAGCTTCTAGGGAATAGGTGACAGTTTCGTTAGACATTTTGCTATACTCCTATGGGGTTTTCGGGTTTTTGAGCGGCCATTTATTATGATCATAAGGCCTCTAGCCTTGCCTAGGAGCCAGTTCTAGGGATTGGGGAAAAAACCAAAAAGTTTAGCAGCACCTCCCAAGACAGCAACCACCAAAGCTATCAGAATCCCCCGGTTGGTGAACTCCTGATAACCAACCCGTACCGTTAATCCCTCGACTTTCTCGTCTAATACTTTAATATCGCCTTTTAAATCAGCTTGGCCTATCTCCAGTTTCGTCAACCGGTCTTCTACCTTGTCAAATCTCTCATCTACCTTGTCAAATCTCTCATCTACCTTGTCAAATCTCTCATTCATCCGTTTTTCAAGGGAGTCGATTTTCTCATCCATCCGTTTTTCAAGGGAGTCGATTTTCTCATCCATCCGTTTTTCCAGGGAGTCGATTTTACTCTCAATCCTGGTCAGGACGGACTCTAGGGAATAAGTTACAGTTTCGTTAGACATTTTGCTATACTCCTATAGATTTTTGAGTTTTTGAGCGGCCATTTCTTATAATCCTAAGGGCTGTAACCTTTTCTAGGAGCCACTTTTAGGGATTGGGGAAAAAACCAAAAAGTTTAGCGGCACCTCCCAAGACAGCAACCACCAAAGCTATCAGAATCCCCCGGTTGGTAAATTCCTGATAACCAACCCGTACCGTTAATCCCTCGATTTTCTCGTCTAATACTTTAATATCGCCTTTTAACTCTCCCTTGAGTTCGGCCTGTCCGATTTCTACTTTGGTGAGCCGGTCTTCTACCTTGTCAAATCTCTCATCCATCCGTGTTTCAAGGGAGTCGATTTTCTGATTGACATCTTTTTGCAGGGTATCGATTTTCTGGTTGACTTCTTTGATGCTGTCTTTAATTTCCTTAAGGACTGATTCTAGGGAATAGGTGACAGTTTCGTTAGACATTTGCTATACTCCTATGGGGTTTTCGGGTTTTTGAGCGGCCATTTATTATGATCATAAGGCCTCTAGCCTTGCCTAGGAGCCACTTTTAGGGATTAGGGAAAAAACCAAAAAGTTTAGCAGCACCTCCCAAGACAGCAACCACCAAAGCTATCAGAATCCCCCGGTTGGTAAATTCCTGATAACCAACCCGTACCGTTAATCCCTCGATTTTCTCGTCTAATACTTTAATATCTCCTTTTAACTCTGCTTTGAATTCGGCCTGTCCGATTTCTAATTTTGTGAGACGTTCATCGATTTTGTCGATTTTACTTTCAATCCTGGTCAAGACAGCTTCTAGGGAATAGGTGACAGTTTCGTTAGACATTTTGCTATACTTCTAGACTTATCTGGCGACTATCTTAATTATGAAGGGTTTTCATGGTCTGAGACTTGAGGATTTTAGGGATTGCCGCTCAAAAATTGGCTACTATCCAAGCAAGTACCTAAAACTAGAAAAGGGATGAAGTGGCAGTTTTTTGCGATGCTTAAAATGTGACTGCGATAATTAAACCGGAGACTAATAAGCCAAAACCGCTAACCAAAGGCCAAAAACGGGGATAAAACCGAATATTTCCGCCAGAGTGAGTTATTTGACTCCATTCCAGACGAGGAGATAAATCGCGACGAAACCAACCGAGAACTCGTACAGATGTATTATTTATTGCTGCCATGGGGGAGTTAGTAGTCCTGATTTTATGCCACAAACCAAAACGATAGTTAGGAGCGAGGGGAATTATGCCGGTGCTATCTTTAAGAAAGAAATTCTTTCCTTGAGCAATTAACTCACCGCGGAGTCGGACGGGGATAGCTGGGAGGGGATGACTGTAAGGATTATCAGTTAAAGAAAAAATATCGCTGAAACTAGCATTGTTGAGACGAGGATAACTGGCTAATCGATTGATAATTATACCCAAACCCCCACCGACTAAAATTAGGCCCAATGCACCCCAAGAGCTAAATTTCAGCCAAAGAAAACCAGCTATGACAACCCCAATAATAAAGCCTAGTCCCGAAGCATAATATAAACACAGTCGTAGAAAAAAGTTTTGAGAGAGTTTCTTGGAATCTAATTCCATTTCTTGGCGTAATAATTTCCCCAGACTAAATTCTATATCTAGATCCATCTGTCGGGCATAGTTAGTTAAAGCGCGAATCCTTTCACCAGTCAGGGGATGATTAGATTGCAACTCTAACCATTTGGCCCAAGGGTTATATATATCCCAGAGAAAACTCTGTCCGATCCGGCGAGACTCCAATGCGATACCATAAACGTTACCGGCAATGATCGCATCCTGCTCCAGGGCAATATTTAATACATTTGTACTGAATGACAGGGGACTAAACTGGGCAGTTTCTTGGACTAAACCAAAGGCAATTTTTACTAAAGCGCGGGCCAAAGCATTGGGATTACCAGTAACTTGGGCAGCAAAATGATCGGCGAAGTATTCTCTAGTACGAGACAGATAAAGACAGCAAAAAACAATAATTGGCCTAAAAATAGTGATAATTGATGAGAGAAGGGCTAGAAAAACTGTGTCTTGAAAATTATTACCTTGATTTTGGGCAAAAGAATCGAGATAACAGCTTAAATGGTCGAAACTAGCACAGATAGTCATCAGGGCAAAGTCTCCCTGCCAAATATGCCCTAATTCATGAGCATATACCGTCGCTACTTCCTCATCGTCGAGATAGGTAAATAAACCTCTGCTAACTACTAAGCGAGCATTACCCCGTCGAGAGCCATAGGTAAAAGCGAGGGGCTGTCCGTCTTCGATAATGCCTAGTTTTGGCGGTTTTAACCCTTTTTCTCGGCATACACGCCCAATTACCGCCGCCGATTCCGGGCTATACCGTTTAATTTCCGCTAAGGACACCCAACGCACTCGATAAAGACGTTTTTGTATCCAATCAATTAGATTCGGGGCGATAAAAAGGATGAGTCCGCCTAAGAAACCGGTCAAGAGCAAGGCAATAATTACACCCGTCCCCGCAGGGATGAGGAGCAAACGGGTAATTACAAAAAAAATAGAAGCAGTTATAGCATAAAAAGCCGTAATTGTCAATAGTTTAGCAAAAATAAGTCTATTTTCGGGGATAGTCTGGGATAACCGGACACTTACCCGTGCTGCTCGTGCTGCCTTGGGCAGCGATCGAAATTTGACCCCATTAGTGGCAATACCAATGGTTTTTTGTTCAGCACTAAAGATTGTCAGTAATCGTTTGGCCCACTGACTAACTTCCTGATCAAGATGATTTTCTAATTCCAGAGCTAAGGCGATCGCTTGTTGCCGTTGATTATTGCTGCGATAGGCCCGAACAAGAGCCATTTTAGCTTGAATATATAAGGGAGAATGAAAATTAGCTGACTGTTGGCAATATTCTTCCAGTAATTCTACAGCCCTTGCGTAATCCTTTAGCTGCAGACATTTTAATCCTTCTTCCAGTGACATAGATATCCCTTAGCTGTTTATCTATCTTTAGAGATACCCAAAATCGTAGGAAAGATTAAAGGAGTTGGGGAAGTGGGGGTGTGGGGTGTGGGGTGTGGGGTGTGGGGTGTGGGGTGTGGGGAAGTAGGGTGTGGGGTGTAGGGTGTGGGGTGTAGGGTGTGGGGTGTAGGGTGTGGGGTGTGGGGTGTAGGGTGTGGGGTGTAGGGTGTGGGAATTATGAATTATGAATTGGAAATTGGGGAGTTTTTTGCTGTGAACTGATAACTGATAACTGATAACTGATTAAAGTACCATTTCTCTGGTGGCTTCTGCATCTATGGGTTTAATCAGATACAATCGCAGGAGATCCCCGACGATACCTAGCTGCAAGGGTAACTTACGCAATGTTTTTAGCCATTGAGGAGCGCTACTTTCATCGATCGCTTTTAATTGTAAATTACGTTCGGCACAACGGTTTAAACGGGGGAAAAATTGGGGATGGTCCACATTTAAAATGGTGGGAAAAGCGCGAGCGGAGGTATTATTAGTCTGACGAATTACCTCTTGATCAAAAGCGATCGCATCCATTCCTAAAGCATCATAAAAGTCTGAGCGTTCCCGTACAGTTAAACTATGGGTAGCAAAGACGGAAAGCAGGAAAAAACGGCTCCATAATCTCGATCGCCAATTATTCCACAATTCCGGTTTAGCGCGCAGCAAGGTTTTAAAGATATCTCCGTGGCGATTTTCGTCCTGACACCAACTCTCGAAGTAATTAAAAAGAGGATTAAATTTATACTGGGGATGTTCTTCTAAATGACGATAAATGAGAATATAACGCCAATAACCGATTTTTTCGGAGAGATAGACCGTATATAATACCCATTCAAGGGGGAAAAAGGTGTAGGTGCGGGTTTTAGTAATTTTGGCTAGATCGAGGGAAATATTAAAGTCAGCCATGGCTTTATTGAGAAATCCTGCATGGCGCGCCTCATCTCTAGCCATAAGATGAAATATCTCCCCTAACAAGGGATTACGGCTTTTTAGTTGTCGTGACAGTTCCTTAAATAACAAAAAGCCGGAAAATTCGGAGATACAGGAGCGTTCTAGGTAATCTATAAAAGCATTTCTGGTTTTTTCATCGAGATTGTCTTGATAGTTCTCAAATCCTTGCTGACGTTCAAAGTGATGCCGGTTATAATCGGTACGCATCTCCTCTAACATCGCTTTGATTTCGGTTTCTTGCTCAGAAAGGTCAAAATTAGCGGCAGCCTCAAAATCGGTGGTGTAAAAACGAGGAGTGAGGATAGTTTCGCGCAGAACAGCTTTTTTCTGGGAGGGAGGTTCGACGGTAGTTACCATGATGGAAATTACTTGACTACATAGCTATATAGGATTTTAAACATAAATAGGTAAGCCAATGATAATTATTAATTTTTATCAATATTTTGGGCAGTAGTGAGGGAGGGAATCGGACAAGGGAGCGAGCCGATTAGGGAAATAGGGAGTAGAATAGAAAGGTTGTGAGTCTATAACTATCGTTAAAATACTATGGCTTGTCCCAAGAAGAAAACCTCAAATGCCAAGCGCGACCAACGGAGAGCGCACTGGAGAAAGCAAGCGGCTCGGGAAGCGCAAAAAGCCTTATCTTTGGGTAAATCTGTCCTTTCTGGTCGTTCTAACAGCTTTGTCTATCCCACTAAAGAGGAAGAAGAAGGGGAAGACGAGGAATAACTTGATAGTGGGGAGTGAGGTAGAGAAAACCTTTTCGCTCCCTAATATTTTAAGATTTGTTTAGGGTTTTCGTTGTGAGTCTCAACTAATGTTAGGCAAATTCTTTAAAAAACCAGAATCTCCCGATCAAGACCGAGTTCCCCCGGGCCAATATCTCGCTAGTGGTTTTCCTGTGCTTACCTACGGGGATACTCCCCAAATCAAGACCGAGGAATGGTTATTCAAGGTTTGGGGAAAGGTGGCCACGACTAAAACTTTTAACTGGTCGGATTTTATGGCCCTACCGCAGTGGGAATTTACCAAGGATTTTCACTGTGTCACCCGTTGGTCAAAATTAGATGTGACTTGGACGGGAATTAAGGTATCGGATTTGATGACCTTAATTGACCTGCTGCCAGAAGCTACCCACGTCATGCAACACTGTTATGGCGGTTATACCACTAACCTGACCCTAGAGGAATTCCTGCACGAGGATAATTTTTTCGCTTTTCAACTGTTTGGTCAACCTTTACCCCCCGACCACGGTGGTCCGCTGCGCTTAGTTGTCCCCCATCTCTACGCTTGGAAAAGTTCTAAATGGATTAATGGCTTAGAATTTCTCGATCGAGAGCAATCGGGTTTCTGGGAACGTAATGGCTACCATCGACGAGGTGATCCCTGGTTAGAGGAACGTTATGGCGGTTTTTAACCAGTTTTGGCTTAAAATCGGGTGAGATAAGCAATCAAGTCTGGTAATTCCTAGCATTAAAACAAGCAAAAGTCAAGGGGTAAGCAACAAATTTTTACTCGATCGCAACTGGGTAATTATAATCTCCGAATTTCCTGATCACACTTTTGAACATATCCTGCTAACCCCAATGCTTGAAATAATTCCCGCGACTGAAGAAATGCTTCTTTCGCTTCCGATATACGATCGAGTTTATAGTAGGTAAGTCCCAGATTAAACAGAGTCTTTGGTTCTCCTATGATATACCCCATTTCCTGAAAGATTTCTAAGGACTGTTGATAAAATTTGATCGCTTTTTGGTATTCTCCTAGGGAATCGTAAACATTCCCCAAACCTAGATAGGAATAAGCTTCTCCTGTTATATCAGAGATTTCCCGTTTGATCGCTAAAGACTGTTGATGAAACTCGATCGCTTTTTGGTATTCTCCTAGGGATTGGTAAACATTGCCTAAACTGGTGAGGGATGCGGTATATTTCCAGTTAGTTTGATCCTCCTGTTGTTGGTAAACAGTGACTAATTCAAGGTAATAATCGGCTAGGGTTTGATAATAACCCCCCAGGGTGAGAAAATCATCGATAGCACGGAGAATATCAAAAGCATTGTCGTACTCGGTTAACTGATAGCGATGATAGAAAATTTCTAGGTAAGGTTGCACATCGTTGAGGATTTCCCAGGAGTCGGGTTTAGCAATAGAAAGATAATAGGCGATCGCTTTTTGGTGTAATTCCCTTTGATCGCCGGCTTTGTATTGTGCATATTCCCAAACTAAAGGCTGAAAACTAAAAATTCGCTGGCGATTTTCCTCTTTTTCTTCTAATAATGATCGTCGCTGTAATTCTCGCAGATCTGCCGTGATCTCGGACAGTGCGATCTCTGGGTAATTATCCATCACCGCTTTGGCTGCTGGAGAATCAAATTCTCGGCGATAAATGCTGGTTTTAGTGAATAATTCTTGCTGTCTTTGGCTAAGTCGCTGAAAACTAGCATCTAAAACTAAAGCAATTCCCACTGTCTCTTGACGATGACTCCCCACCACCTGCGGATCGCTCAAAAGTTGCGATAAATTTCCTAATCCTAAATCCGCTAACCTTTCTAAACTGGGGTTTTGCGGAAATTCTGCTAAGATTAAATCCGCCACCAATCGCAGGAGTAATGGATGACCATCCACCCGTCGAGAAAAGTTCTCTAGATCCCCTGTTATTTGCGATTCCGCTAACAATTGCGCCCCTTCAGGTGGTTTCAAACCTTTTAGCTCAATCCAACGGTTAAAACCCCTAGTTTTGGGCTTTTCTCTGGTGGTGACTATAATTTTGCTAGTGTCACCTTTTTCTATCCAAGCAGTGAAAAACTGCTGATAAAATTCATTATTCCAAGAACCATCTTCCCCTAATAAACTCTCTAGATTATCGATAATAATTAGGTGGCGATGGCGTTGCAATTGTCTGATTAAAGCTTCCTGTAAATCTATTTCTTTTTCGGGGACGGGATAACCAAATTCCGTCAGGAATTGGCGAGCTAAACCACTAAATCCCCCCAGATTTCCCGCTTCCCACCAAAAGCGTTTTGGGAATAAATCTTCATCGTCTACTAGGGAAGGATCGAGGGTAATTTTCTCCTCAAAAATTTTGCTGGCTAGGGTAGATTTTCCAATTCCTCCAACTCCTTTGATGCCAATCATCGCAACATTTTGATCAGTAAACCACTGCTTAATTTGGGTGATTTCCTCCTCCCTTCCCTGCCAATGGACGAGACTTTTTCGAGCATCTCCTCCCTTGAAAATACTCCTTTGACTACTGCGATTATTTTCTATTGCGTCTGCTTTTGCGTGCAGATCCGCCAGTCATTCAGGAGGGATTCCTAGATTTAAATTACCCTTAAATTCTTGAATGTTCAATTGTTGTTTAATATCTTTGTTTATTTGTGTACCAATTTGAGTTTTCGTTTCTGTTTGATTCTGATTAATTGTCATAATTTGTTGTGCTAGGATTTGGATTTCTTGGGCAAAATTGGGGTCTTTGAGCATTTCTACCTGTAAAAAAGGAACCACTTGCTGTTCAATCATTGCCTCGGATTTAGTTTGTTCGGCTGCCGCTAAAACCTGAGTGGCGGCGGGTTCCTTTTGTAACTTTTGCTTAATTTTTTGCCACAATTCTACACCTTTATCCATTGCTCCTTCCGTTAATTTACCGATAACAGCTTCAAAGGCGATTTTAGCGATTTCGGCGGCGGCTAATTCGGCTAACATAATTATCAATTGTGAGAATTTTTCGCCATTCTAGCACAACGGCAACAGCAGTTGTGGACGGTTTAAATGTTTGGTTGACTGTTCAAAAAGTAAAAAACAAAACTCTGATATCGTTGCCACAACAGGATTGAGATTAGAGCGAAGCGGACGCGCTGGTAAGCTAAGACATATTTAGGGTTTGCGGCAAAAAGTACGGGCGAAGCATTCGGATAGAAAATCTCCGGTTTCACCGATAGGTTATGCCCAAATGCTTCGCCCCTACAGGACGCGGGCCGATGAAGACGCAAAAATCTTGCACCTGTTTCGCTCGTAAAGCCACAAAACCCCTACCTTGCCTACATTTCACATTTATTCAGCAAACCCTATTTAAACTGCTTATTCTTAGATTAGCCGAATCTCCTCCAATTCCTTTACTGTTGCCTCTTGCCTCGTCTCAACAAGCAATTTAAATTACGAACAGCTTATTAATGCTTGAGCAGCCCTCAGAAGCCCTTTTATTGAAGCCCGTTATTCCCTAAAGTCGTTGACAATAAAGCTATAAGTAGGTAGGCACAATTATTTGTAGGATGGGTTAGCGGTAGCGTAACCCATGCGGGCGTTGGGTTTCATGCTTCAACCCAACCTACGTTCATTTTATATTTAATTCCACCCACCTACTTAGACAAACTTAAACCGTTAGATTGCAAGAGTAGAAAAAGTAGTAAAATAGTTCAATACCCGTAAAACATGAACAAAACATGACTACTCTATTGCAAAAAGCATTCACAGAAATCCAGAAACTGCCAGAGCATCTTCAAGATGAACTTGCTCAACAATTGCTGGAAGATATTGAAGGTGAATTAAAATGGCAGAAAAGCCTTTCCAACGAGGATCTGGAATTGGGAGCTTTAATAACAATGGCACAGGAAGCTCTGATAGAAGAACAAGAGGGGAGAACAGAAGATAAAGGCTTTGGGGAAGAATGAAGTCATCCAGAACCAAGAGGTTTCGTCAACTTTTTCTAAGTTTGCCGCAAAGGGTACAAGAAACAGCCAAGAAAAATTACCAGATTTGGAAAGAAAATCCATTTCACCCCAGCCTAGAGTTCAAAGAGGTGAAACCAAGAGAAAAAATCTGGTCAGTCAGAGTCGGCATTGGATGGCGAGCATTAGGGATTAAGAATTCAAACGATGACTATAATCCTAGAGAAGATTCTTTTTTTCCTATCACTGCATAGAAGGGATCAGCAACCATAATTCCTAACATTTGCAGGAAACTGGGGGTAGTAGCAGGACGAACGATCGCCTGTACTTCCCTAAATCCCGCCACCGATTTAAAATAGGATTTCACTAGGGCCACCCGGCCTAAATCGCTATTATCGCGCCAAGCAGCGATCGCTTTTTGGTAAAACATCCGATTGGAAAAACTGACCACCACCAGACCATTAGGCTTTAAAATGCGATACAGTTCCGCAAAAATCGCCTCTGGATACTGCAAATACTGCACCGATACTGTGATTAACACCGCATCAAAAGAACTATCCTCTAGGGGCAATTTTGGCTGTGCATTCAGGTCTTGGACAAAATAACTATGCAAGCGGGGATTTTTGGCTAACTCCTCCCCATTCATCCCGTGACCTTCGATATGCTCAAATTCCATCTCCTCCGGTAAATGGGACACCCAGCTGCTCATCAGGTCTAAAATGCGCGTATTCGGCGATAATATCTCTCGGTAGAGAGCGGTTAATCGATCGATAAAACCCTCATCCACGTGGGTGACAAAGCGGGGAAAAGCATAAAAATCGCTGTCTTTCGTCGGATCGAGTTTAGTTCTTTCTTCGGGTCGGAGCATTTTTGTCAAGTTAATTTTACTATTCTTAACATACCCCACAGACAGAAAAAAGGGTTAACCGAACTGGTCAACCCCTAGGCTTGGGAACGCGCTGTAAATCTTAGCTTTGAACGACTAGCTTAACGTTAGCGTTTTGCAGACCGCGCTGTTTCACTTCGGATAGGGTTTTGTTCACAGCGTATTTTTGGTTGATCGAGTTGATCAATTCGGTTTGATTGTGTTTTTTGGCTACACCCCAGAGGTCAGCGATTAAATCGAAACTGCCGTCGGTGTTGCGAGACCAACCGAGATCATATTCGCCATCGAGAACAGCAACGATGTCGGAGCGAACCCGTTGACCGTTGTAACCACGAACATCAGCTTCGGTTTTTACGCTAATACCGAGGTCGCGGAGAGAAGCTTTGAGGATTTCGGCATCGGTGATTTTGGTCCGGAGAGTGCTAAAATGAGACATTGGAATTTCCTCTTTGTAGATAAGAATCAACAACAACAGATTGAGAGTTAAAGAGTGCCGCCAAGCGGCTTTTCGAGGCATTGCTAGTCCCTGAGAACTAGCCTTTCATCCCGTTGGGAGCGGGCGAAAGTCTGTTAGAACTCCAATCGCTGGTACTCAGCGACGGAGGCCGAAGCAGGTCGGGCGCGTTGTCTGGCCCAATCACGCAGGGCCGTCACCTGTTCGGTCATGGTGCGAGATAGGGGCAGAGTCGCCTTAATCGCCGCAATAATGTCCAATTGCGTGAATTCGCGATCTTGGGCGAAGGCCTCATACATGGCGGCAATCAGCGCCTGTTCTATTTCCGCACCGGAAAACCCATCGGATACCTTGGCTAACTGCTCCAAATCGAAGCGAGAAATGTCGGAGCGTCGTTTAGTCAGGTGAATATTAAAGATATCTTGTCTTTCTTCGGAATTGGGCAAATCGACAAAGAAGATTTCATCGAAGCGCCCCTTGCGGAGAAATTCCCCGGGTAGCCGTTCAATCCGGTTAGCTGTGGCCATGACGAAGACGGGCGAGGTTTTTTCCTGCATCCAAGTCAGGAAGGAGCCGAAGATGCGGCTAGAGGTTCCCCCATCGGAATCGGCGGATCCCGTGCCACCGGCAAAAGCTTTATCTAATTCATCGATGAAAAGAATGGCCGGAGAGATGGATTCGGCAGTTTTTAGGGCATTACGCAGGTTAGCCTCAGACCGTCCCACCATGGAACCATCGTAAACCCGTCCCATATCTAAGCGCAGGAGCGGTAAACTCCAGAGGCGCGAGGTGGTTTTAGCGATTAAGGACTTACCACAGCCGGGTACTCCTAAAATTAGCATTCCTTTCGGTTGCGGGAGTCCGTAACCTCTGGCTCTTTCTGTAAAGGCGTTCGATCGCTGTTTTAACCATTTTTTTAATTCTTCCAGACCACCGACGGCGTTGATGGTCTCGTCTTCTTCAACGTATTCTAAAATTCCGTTGCGGCGAATCAGTTGTTTTTTCTCGGAAAGGACGATTTCTACCTCGTCTTCCGTCAATTTGTTCGCTTTTACATGGGCTTTGCGGTAAACTTTTTCGGCTTCATCTTTGGTTAAGCCTAAGGCCGCTTTCAGGAGTTTTTCCCGGACCTCTGTGGTGGTACGACGATTTTGATTTTTGCCTAGGTGTTGCGAGAGAACTGTATCTAACTCTCCCATGTCCGGCAGGGGAAAATCTAGAACTACTACGTCTTTCTCTAGTTCTATGGGGACTTCTTGCAGGGGAGACATTAAAATAATGATTTTTTCGGTTCCTTTAAAGCTTGCGATCGCATCTCTTAACCAGCGAGTCACCGGAGCAGAAGTGATGAACGGATGCAGGTCTTTAAAGATGTAGATGCCCGCTTCCCGTTGACGCACTACCCATTCGATCGCCGCTTCTGGCGACACGGTATTATGTTGACTGGTTTGGCGCGGTTGACCTAGTTCGATCATGCCGTGGGTGACAGTCCAGACAAACACCCGTCGATGTTGTGTATTTAGTTGGGCTATTTTGCTGATGGCTTCTTCCGCCCTTTCCTCCTCGGAGGTGACGAGGTAAATCAGGGGATACTGAGCCTTGACGAGAATTTCTAGCTCTTCTTTCATAACATCGACCCTATTTGTGGTAACGGTTTTGACCTTGGGCGGCTGATGGCTGTAGATGCCTTGTTCGGCTACCGAGAGTTTAGCAGGGAACTAAGGCTGCTTCTCCCTCTGCGGTTCCTTGAGCGCCAACGGGTTCGGGAACTTCGAGCGGGAACTCGTCGCCGACTATTCCGGGCTGGCGTTTGATTGACCTTAGCCGATCTTCTTTCATCACTAAGGCGGCATCACACTCGGGACAGACATGAACCTGATAGGTTTTGCCATAGGCGGCGGCTTCGATTTCTTCTACCTTTTCGGGGTATTTTAGGTAGAAAGCGATCGCTTTCTCCACCAGCCCTGACATCGATTCTTCATCGATGGCGGCTCTTATTTTTAGTTGACGATGGACTCCAGGGGGAAGGTACAGTGTGACTTTTTGCTTGTCTTGCATATCACTAAATTGGTTTACCCGGGTATGTGTCCTTACTATAACCACTGTCTTTCCCTCCTGTCAAGATGGTAAGCTGTCATAACAGCATAATTGTAACATTTCTTTACAATTGTTGGGGAAGTGGGGAAGTGGGGTGTAGGGTGTGGGGTGTAGGGTGTGGGGAGAAAAAAGCTGTCTCCTGTCTCCTGTCTCCTGTCTCCTGTCTCCTGTCTCCTGAATACTGAATTGAGCAAACCCTAATTACTATTGATGCGACTTAAAAAGGCTTGTAGGCGCTCGCTGTGGGGATGATTAAAGAAGGTGTCGGGATCACCTGCTTCTTCGATGACACCTTGATTAAAGAACAAAACCTTGTTAGAGACCTCCTTAGCGAACTGCATTTCGTGGGTGACGACTACCATAGTCATCCCCTCATCGGCCAATTGACGCATAACGTTTAACACTTCCCCGACTAATTCCGGATCCAGGGCCGAAGTGGGTTCATCAAATAAAATCACCTCTGGTTTCATGCAGAGACTGCGAGCGATCGCCACCCGTTGTTTTTGTCCTCCCGATAATTGGTCGGGATAAACATCGGCTTTTGGGGCCAATCCCACCTTTTCCAGATAATGAATTGCGGTCTCTTTAGCCTCATTTTCCGAGTGGTGTAACACCTGCTTGGGGGCCAACACCAAGTTTTGTAAAACGGTGAGATGGGGAAAAAGATTAAAGTGTTGAAACACCATACTTACCCGGCTGCGTAAGTTGCGGAGGACCGATTGATTTAACTTCGGGGAAGAGATGTCAATCCCCATCACCTCCAAGCGGCCACCGTTAATTGTTTCCAAACGATTGAGACAGCGTAAAAAGGTACTTTTGCCGCAGCCAGAGGGACCGATTACCGATACCACATCCCCTTGATAAAGAGTGCCTGTAACTCCTTTAAGTACCTCTAAAGAGCCGTAACTTTTGCGTAAACCTTCACTGACAATCACAGGGGTAGTAGTGGTCATGATATCCTCTCGTAAAAAATTTTACATTCTGTCTGTACAAAGGTATCGAGATTAGTTTCTGCCAGATTGTATCCTTGACGACATTTTATCAAGAGGAATAATCATAATACTCAAATAGTCTCTCTACATCTGTCTTGGGTGGGAAGTAGGACGAAATTACTAACTTAGTTGAGCGAAAAAATCAAGGAGAAACAATTAAAAAATGATTAAATTTTGGCGAGGGCGGGCGGTACAGAGAGTTATCTTTGCCTTGTTAGGATTAGTCTTGGCGCTCGGATTAACTGTTATTCCGGCTTTTTCTCAGACCCCTCCTAATCCTTTTCGAGTAGCAACGGAAGCGACTTTTCCGCCCTTTGAATTCCAACAAGGGGGACAATTAACTGGGTTTGATATCGATTTAATGCGGGCGATTGGCAAGGAAGCCGATCTCAACATTGACTTTAGAAATTTACCCTTTGATGGCATTATTCCGGCTCTACAAGCGAGAACAGTGGAAGCCGCTATTAGTGGCATGACTATCACCGCCGAACGCGCCCAAGCGATTTCTTTTTCTCGACCTTATTTTAGGGCTGGTTTAGCGATCGCTGTTCGGGAAGATAATAAGACGATTAAAAATTTTGAAGACTTAAAAGGCAAAAGAATTGCCGTCCAAATTGGCACTACGGGAGCCTTAGAAGCGACAAAAATACCGGGGGCAACAGTTAGTCAATTTGACTCGGCGGCTTTAGCTTTGCAGGAATTAATTAATGGTCGAGTTGAGGCGGTAGTTAACGATAAACCCGTGACTTTGTATGCAATTAAACAAGCGGGTTTACGGGGAGTAAAAGTAGTCGGAGAATTATTAACGGAGGAATTCTACGGGATTGCTTTACCCAAAAATTCCCCCTATCTCCAGTTAATTAATGATGCTCTCGGTCGAGTCATAGAAAGTGGTCGGTACGATGCTATTTTTAGGCAATGGTTTGGAGAAAAACCGCCCGAATTACCCTTAGTTGCCCCAGCTTTAAATAATTTACAGGAATCAAGTTTTAACTGGGGAGAATTATTCTATAACCTGATTGTGAAAGGGGTTCCCTGGACAATTTTGTTAACAGTTCTGTCTTTTCTGTTCGGGTTAATCGGCGGAACTTTAGTGGCCATTGCCCTGATTTCTCCCTACAAATGGTTAAAAATAATTTGCCGCATCTATGTGGATTTCTTTCGGGGAACACCGATGCTGGTGCAATTATTCTTGATCTATTTTGGTTTGCCAGGGTTGTTCCGAGAAATTGGCTTAAATATCGACTTAGATCGTTTACCGGCGGCCCTATTTGCCCTAAGTTTAAATGTGGCGGCCTATTTAGCTGAAATTATGCGCGGCGGTATTCAATCGATCGATAATGGTCAATGGGAAGCTTGTTCTAGTCTAGGAATGTCCCCAGTGCAAACCATGCACGAGGTGATTTTTCCCCAAGCTTTTCGCCGGATGTTGCCACCCTTGGGGAATGAATTTATCACCCTAATTAAAGATACCAGTTTAGCGGCAGTAATCGGTTTTGAAGAGTTATTCCGGCAAGGTCAGTTAATGGTAGCCACTACCTATAAAGCTTTCGAGATTTATATAGCCGTTGCTTTAGTTTATTTGGTTTTAACTACCCTTTCCTCTGTGGTATTTAAGCGCTTAGAGATTTATATGGATCCCCTACATAAATCTAAACAGGAACAGAAAGCTTAGGGGCAACAGATGGGAACTGATAAGTAATAGGGCAAAATTAACTTCTTGGTTAGGATAGGCAAGAGGCAAGAGGTAGTTAAATATGTGCATTTAATTGTGTCTAGCTACTTACTAAATCCGTTTTTAATGGTATGATTGACTCCCGATCAAACTTTAAAAACCCACTTGCCACTTGCCACTTCTCAATCCTCACTTTCCTATCCTCTTTATAAATCTGGTTATTAAAAACTGATTATTTAGGGTTTGCTGAATAAATCTAAAAACCTTGTTGGATAGGGTTTTTAGACTTGTTTTCCCTCAAAAAGTGCCGACCTTTGGAGTGATTGGGGGGAAAATTCCGGGACTTTTTCCCTGAAAATTAGGTAATTGACCCCCTG
>NZ_JAPZRB010000292.1:0-11250 GCF_027531105.1 Microcystis sp. LE18-22.4A | reverse complement strand
TAACCCTTATATAGAAAGGCATTTAGCGATTTTTGTCAATTATTTTTGATCTAGAGCGAACTAATCAATTAAGTCTCTTACCAGATAAGGATTTAGTCGATTTATGACCCCCTATCGAACCATACCAAGTAACGAAGAACCAGAATTGATAAAAAATAGGTAAAGAAGAATAACAGAAACCCATAAAAATAACGATTTTTTTGGCTCCAATATCCAAGGATAATAAATATTGGAAATATTGTCATCATATACCTCATCATTGATTGTGTTGTTCCTGTATTTAAAGGTAAAAAAATGCTCAGGAAGGCAAAAATTAACAGGGAAATATTTAGAGGCTTTTTAACGATAGAGAATAGCAAGATACCTAAAAAAAAGGAGCTAAAAAAAGTATTGAAGAATCGAATTGCATTAATAGGATCTTTGGGAAACATAAAATTGATGTTCTTCCAGTAGTTTATTAGAGTAATTAAAGGAAATACTCTTTCACCTCTACTCCATAAAACTTGAGTTTTAACAAATGCCAAAGGTTCGTTGAATTTCCAAGCTAAAAATACCATATAAGCGATTAACCCACAGGGTATTAATAGTAGGAAAATACTTTCTCTCTTGGGCAGTTCTTTTTTCTTTAAATATTTCCAGAGTAATTCGATAGCAAAAGCCAGAAAAATTATTACTCCTGTGACTCTAGTTAAACTGGCAAAAAATCCAAAAAATCCAGACCAAAAGTATTTCTTATTCAGAAAGAAATAAAAACAAGCAGCGGTGGTTAGCAAATATAAACTTTCTGTATAAAAACAGCTATAAAAAAAGGAAGTAGGAAAAACCAACATAAGAATTAAAACTTTTTCACAGCCTCTTTTATTCAGATAAATATTACTGATTTTATAAACAAAAAATAAGGCAAGTATTAGACATAAATTAGAAAGCAAAAGACCAGAAATAGGCACACTTAAGGAAGTTAAAGATGCAATTGCTTTGACTAAAATAGGATAGAGAGGAAAAAAAGCAACGTTCGATTGTTTTTCGGGATTGTATGAATATCCTGTTTGAATAATGTCGTTATACCAAGAACTATCAAAACGAAAGAAAGAATCCAAATAATGATTATCGGGAAACCAATGCCAAAAAGATTCTTGAGGAGATGAAGATTCATTCATCTGACTAAAACTGAGTCCGATTAGGTGCATCAGTAAAAGTGTTCCTCTCCAAATGATGAAGATTTTTAATATATACAAGAAAAGCTTTCTTGATTGACTAAAGTTGCTAGTTTCGGCCTTTAATTCCATCTTATTGATTTCTCCTAAAAAAATTTTATGGTTGAGTTTGAATTAGGAAATAAACAAATATGCCCAGTTTTAAGTCCGGGGTTTTCCCGAACCTTACCATAGGGAAACAAAAGTAAATTATCTTAGTAAATAGTTGAGTCTGATTGCTCCTAACTGTATCTTTCTGTGAACTGGATTCTAAGATTGAAGGGGGAACAATATTGTTCCCTAGATTTTTGTTGATGCTATTTTTACCGAGTACGGCGGTTCCTCTATCCATCTGGCACAGACAACTCCTTATTGGATAAGCCTTTCCACTTAGAAGATGTACCAGACTGAGCCTGAATCCGCCGTATTTCCAGAGTAATTCGATAGCAAAAGCCCGAAAAATTATCACTCCTGTGACAAGGTTGAAAGGTGCCTTACATTTGATTAACGCACCTACAAAAGTAGGCGATTACTGCGCCTCATCTCGTTGACTTATTTTTTCAGGCATTCAATAATAAAAATATCTTCTTTAGTCGGAATAATTCGATTTAATTTTAAACCCGCTTGACTTAACAATTCCTCAAATTCTTTTGCGGTTCTTTCTTTACCTCCCGGACACATAACTAACATATTCATGTCTAACATTTTAGCAGACGAAGGCTTATTACCCGAAGGAACAACCATTTCCATTACTAAGACTTTACCGTTGCTATCTAAGCCTTCACAACAATTTTTCAAAATGGCAATTGCCCGTCGATCATCCCAATCGTGAATAATATGTTTTAATAAATAGCCATCTCCTCCTGGCGGTACGGATTCAAAAAAATTACCTCCAAAGGTTTGACAACGAGCGAGAATGCCGTGTTTTTCTAAAGTGGGTTGACAATGATAAATTACATAGTCTTCATCAAAAAGAATCCCTTTTAGGTGGGGATATTGCTCTAAGATTGTCCCCAACATCTCACCGTATCCCCCACCTACATCTACTAGGGTTTGAAATTCAGAGAAATTATACACAGCTAAAATAGCCTTCTCCTCCGAAAAAGAAAAACTATTCATCGACTGTTCAAAAATCTCTGCATCCAGCGGATGAGTTTGAAAATATTCAAAGACCCCCATCCCAAAGACATCATCAAAGGATAGTTGTCCCGTTTTAATACTATGTAACACATTTCCCCATGCTTGATAATGGGGGGCCTCTCCTAACATAATCGCTGTCGCTTTTACTGACCGGGGATGGTCACTAGATAAATGTTCGGCTAAGGGAGTGAGTATAAACTGTTGAGATTCAGTTTCTTGAAAAATTCCCACACTAGCTAATGCTCTCATCAGTCGGTATAAAGCAGCAGGATTGGTCTCAGTTAGGGAGGCTAACTCTTGACAAGATTTCGCTCCCTTGCTTAAATGCTCGGCTAGACTCAATTTAGCCGCAGCATAGATAGCTTGAGATAGCCAGTAACCCGAAATCATTTGGGTTAATTGAAGATGAAGAGGGAGTTCAGGTAAGGACATAATCAACTTTTGTGGCAATAAAATTAAACAGTACCATATAGGATAAGCTGCCCGCACATTTAAATTGCTGGTTGAGATGAGGCAAGAGTCAAGACCCCCCAACCCCAAGGCTGTTCCATGTTTCCTTCTATTTATTGAATTTTAACATTTAATTTATAGGTGGCATTGCCACGAGTTCCCCCTACAATTATTTCATAATTTCCAGTAGCCGGTAATTTTAAACTAGATTGGGTAGCTTCTGTTTTCAAAATTTGCCCATTCGGTGCAATCACATCGAATACGGCATTATTTTCTAATGCTGTAATTTTCAGATCCATTCTCTGTCCTTGATTCGCTCTTAATAAATAAATATTTCGACTCCCTCGAACAACCGATTGATTAACTGTAGTGGTATTAGTTCCTGGTGCAAACCGAATTTGAGACACTAAACAAGGTTGTTTTTGATAAACGACTCGTCCCGTATTCAAAGAATCTGAAGTTAACGTCCAGGTTTCTTGAGTTGTTTGAGTATCTAACTCAATTTTTGTCTTGATATTTAAGTTTAACTGATTCCCATTTTTCCTTCCTTGTAAGGTTTGAGTATAGGAACTATAATAAGATTCTTGTTCATTATGAATCGTAGCTTCTACCCGACCCGTGACTTGATTTCCCTGAATATAAATCCTCGCCGTAGAATCCAGATCATCATTAGCGACTGAAAAACAATAACCTTGAATCGAATAAGCGCTAGACGCTTGAGCAACTTGTCGGGGTGGATGATTTGCCATCCCAGGTGTAACATTCAGTAAACTTGCAAAAATGACTACAGATCTTAATAATTTCATCATCATAACTGACTCATGGTTAAAGCTTGATTGATCACTGATTCTAAATCCAGTGATTAAAGACTGATTATCTATTCCTCCTTTTGCCTCTTGCCTCTTGCCTATCCTGATATGTAGCCTATACTCAACGGATTTAGTATGATTACTGATAGGAATCTTTCTTAACAATTTTGTCAGTAAGCACTCCAACCCTGATCCTGACTTGATTTCAGTTTTTTCTTTGTCAGTAAGGGTGTCAACAAGGAATATTACAAATTGTTAACCGAGTATTGAAAGCCTTGTGCTACAAAGGTTTGAAATGTTAAGAAAGCTCTGACTAATGGATAGAAGGTCTATTTGTGATTAAACCATCTTGGGGATACGGTGGCAATTATTAATGATGCTGACTTTCAACCGAACACTTGGTGAAGAGATATAATTAGGCATTATAGGTAAGTGTTAAATCCCCCCGTCTATCGGCACCCCCTGTCAGTCCATGAGTGAACCCGTTACCCTTGAGGATATTTACCAGCTATTCCGCGCTTCCGCCGAGGAGTTTGATCGCCGTTTAAGGGAAAGCGATCTTCGTCGAGCGGAAATGGAACGTATCTTTGCCGAAGCGAAATTAGAAAACGAGCGCCGTGCCGCCGAAGCGAAATTAGAAAACGAGCGCCAAGCTGCCGAAGCGAAATTAGAAAGCGAGCGCCGTGCCGCCGAAGCCGAGCGCTCGATGGCAGAACTGAAACGCACCGTAGAACGAACCAGCAAAGCGGTAGATAGTCTGACCACTCGCTGGGGTCGATTTGTGGAAGAATTGGTAGAGCCGGCGGTTTTACGGCTTTTTCAGGAGAAAGGCATTGATATTAAGGAAGTTTATCCCCGCGCTAGAGTCAAGCGTCAAGGCATCGCCATGGAAATTGATATTCTAGCGGTGGATGATACCGATCTCGTGGTGGTGGAATGTAAATCGAGATTATCTCAAGATGATGTGGATGAATTTATTGAAAAATTGACTCGTTTTAAAATCGCTTTTCCCCATTATCAAAACTATCGAGCCTACGGTGCAGTGGCAGGAATTGAAATTAACGAAGGTGTAGATCGCTATGCTTATAAAAAAGGTTTATTTGTGATTAAACCCTCTGGGGATACGGTGGCAATTATTAATGATGCTGACTTTCAACCGAACACTTGGTAAAGAGATAGAATTAGGCAGGAGGCCAAAAAGATGGAGTTGTGATAGATTAAGTCTAGACAACCGCAATAAAATAAACAGGAGAATTTTTATGACTCGTTTAGTGGAATTTACCTCGGAGGAGGGGACTATTTACATTGAGGTGGATGAAAAGTTACCCTTACCCAAACCGAAACCAGAAGATGAACTTATTAGTCTAACAGATGAAATAGCTGTTAAAGCCGCTCAGTCTTTTGAAGACGCATTAAATGGCATAAAACCCGTGGCAAATGCCATAATTAATAAGGTTAAAAGTTTGAATGAACCGGCCGATCAGGTAGAGGTCAAGTTTGGGATAAAAATGACTGTTGGACTAGGGGCTATTATTGCATCTGGCAGCGCCGATGTTAATTATGAAATTACCCTAAAATGGGATAACAAGGAAAAAAATAAGCAATCATCTACTCAATAAGTACTTAGATAAAAATAATGGTTGCATCTCTAGAATTTTCTGTGGTTAGAATTTATAAGCAACGACAAAATAAAGATGATACAATAAAAATTGCCGGAGCGGGATTTCTGGTCTCAGAAGAGTATATTATTACCTGCGCTCATGTTGTCAATGAATCTTTAGGATTAGTATTAACATCTCCTGAGAAACCCACTGACATTATTAATTGTGATTTTCCTATCATTGCATCGGGTACATCTTTAGAAGCAACCGTAGAAATTTGGTATCCAGTTAAATTTAACAGCAATGATCCTCAAGATATTGCTATTTTAAAATTAAAAGATTCAGTTCCTTCACAAGCTCAACCAGTTTCTTTAATTACCTCTGAAATAGGAGATTTATCTGATCATAATTATAAAGCTTATGGTTTTTCCAGAAACGAAGGTGTCTGGTCTGATGGTAAGATACAAGGTCATATTGCTAACAAGAAAATTCAGATAGAAGATACTGAAAGCACAGGATATGCTGCAGAAGCTGGGTTTAGTGGGACAGCTATCTGGGATGAGCAATTGGGGGGAGTAGTGGGGATGGCAGTAATGGCTGATAAGGAAAAAATGTTTGCGAAATCTGCATTTTTTATTCCTACTAATGTTCTTTTAAAAGCTTGGAAGAAGTTGCTAGATATAGCACAAATAGAAGGAAAAATTTCTGAGATTATCTCCTCGATTAGATGTGTATTTGAAAACAAGAGTTATCAAGATCAACTTAATACAGCTTATGAAAATTTAAAAATTGAAGTGAGGGATCATTTAGTGGATTTACCTAGAGTAATTCCTTCCTCTTGGTCTGATTTTATAGAAATAATCTATCAATTAGATGAAAGATATTTGACCTATGCTTCTCAATCAAAATTTTCTTGGTTAGAAATATTTATTGGCTATTTAGTCATTCAGTTAACCTCAACAGATGCTCTGGCAAAGTTATTAAAAGAATGGCTAAAAAAATATCAAACCAAATGGGAAGTTTTAATCAATACTTTAGAGAATAATCTTAATCATCGCTCACAAAATATCGCTCAAAAATCAACAGACAAAAATCCCTGCTTATTTGTTACCCTTACAGAGGAAAACAAATCTTTAATGCTGAGAGCTTGGATTGTTAAAGATATCAACAATTATCATCCCACAGAAAAAGAACCTCAAAAACGTGGAGAATATCAATCTTTAACCCCCAATGAAGGAATAAGTCTGGGTAATCATCTCCAAGAAAATGAATTGATTAATCACCTAAAAAAATTTAAACGAGAATCAGAAAATATCTGTCAATCTTCCCTAGAAAAAGTTCAATTTTTTCTTCCCTATAGATTTATTGAAAAAGAGATTAAACCGATTGATTTATTTTCAATTGATGAAGTGGCAACAGCTACAGGCTGCGATCCTCATCATTGGGGAGTCGATCATGAGATAATCATGAGATTTTCAGAACGAATAACAGCCGAAAATATCAACAATCAACAAAGCTATTTATGGATGAAAAAATGCCAACTTTTTCGGAATATACAGCAGCAAAATCTGACCCAAATCTTAAAGTGTGAAGAAGAAATCAAAGAACTGATCGAATCAAACAATCAGCAAATAGTTATTTTAAAAAAACCTCTGGCAAATAATGACCATCCGAATAAAATACTCAAATATCATAAATTTAACAATGTTATCGGTTCAAGGTTAACTAATCTCAGTCAAGAAAACTCCTTAGAGTTAAAAAATATTCTAGCCATTTTATACGAAACTGGAATACCTTTATCTCTGTGGATACGACCGGATGCTAACCCAGAACTTAACTGTCAGGAAAAATTAGACCCTATCTGTCAATGTCCACTAGAAAAATTACCAGAAATAATTAAAAATAGACGTTCCGCCGCTTGGTTAGAAGATAATCATATTGGGAATCATCTATCATTACTTTGGGATGACTATCAGCTTGTTCCCCCCAACTATCCACTTTTGATGCCATAAATTGAATCATGAAAGACTGGAAAATTTTTACAGGAAATCAGGATCCCACAGACGCTTGGACATTACCAGACCCTCCCAGCTGGCGACCTTTTGGCAAAGAAAAGCAACCGGGAGAAAGTCGTCGTAAGCATCGGGGAGAAACCTTTCTAGTGCGCGAAGAAGAAATTAAAATGGTCAATGCAGCCTTGTATTTACGGCGACCTTTATTAGTAACCGGCAAACCAGGAACTGGAAAGTCATCTCTTGCCTATAAAGTCGCCCAGGAATTAAAATTAGGAGAAGTATTATACTGGCCGATTACCACCCATACTACCCTAAAAGATGGACTTTATAACTATGATGCGATCGGTCGGTTACAGGAAGTTAAATTACTGGAACGAGAGCAAAAAGAATTAACCCCAGAAGAACGAAAAGACCAATTAAAACAGATTGAAAAATATATTACCCTTGGACCCTTGGGAACCGCACTATTAGAGTCAGAAAAGCCAAGAGTACTGTTAATTGATGAAATTGATAAGAGTGATATCGATTTACCCAATGATTTACTCACCTTATTTGAAGAAGGACGCTTTGAAATCCCCGAATTAGTTAGGCTAAAAGAAGAAGTCCCAAGCGTTGAAGTACGAACTGCTTATACCGATACAACCGACATTACCCAGAAAGATATAAAAACACCTATAAATGATGGTTTAGTTATCTGTAAGGCTTTTCCTTTTGTGATTTTAACTAGCAATGGAGAACGAGACTTTCCTGCACCTTTTTTGCGTCGTTGTCTCCGTTTAACCATGAAAGAGCCAGAGAAACCCGACTTAATTAAAATAATTGAGGCCCATTTAGAAGAAACAATTGCTAACAATCCAGACATCGATAAACTGATTGATAACTTCATTCAAAAGCGCAATTCACAAACCCTAGCCACGGATCAATTACTTAATGCTATTTTTATGGTCAAAAAAGGAGCTATATCAACTCAAGATGACCTCATTAGTCAACTTTTGAAAGATTTGGGGACGATAGAAGATGAGTGAATCCCCATCCAATTCATCAGTTAAAAAACTATTAGATTATCTAGAGCAAACAGGACTACTCGAACGGTTACAACTCAGTGATGAAGATATAGCTGATAGTATCTGGTTGGCCTTACAAATGGGTGTTGAAGACTTGCAATCACCGCCAATATTTCCAGAAAATAAACAGCTAATAGATTCATCAACTTCTAATCAAATAGAGGAAAATTTAGAGGAGATTCCAGAAGATAACCTATCAAAATCCCAGCCAAATGTCGATGTTATTACCGAAGAATCTCTCCCCAAAGAAATAGAAAAACCCACCCCAATCCAAGGCTTTCCTTTTCAAGTTCCTGCTGCTCCGGCACTACAGACAGCACTCTTGATTAGTCGCGCTTTGCGTCCTTTCATGGGAAAAGTTCCCTCAGGGACTAAAACGATTCTAGATGAAGAAGCAACCGCTTCTTTTATTGCAGAAAGGGATATTTGGCTACCCGTGACTAAACCCCAACCGGAACGCTGGTTAACCCTCGAATTAGTAGTAGAAGAATCTAGATCCTCTTTCATTTGGCGAGAATTAATTAATGAGTTACAAAATCTCTTAGAAAATCAAGGAGCATTTAAAACCGTCAGAGTTTGGCAACTATCAACCTCAAATAATCAAGAATTACAGTTAGTAAGACGCAGAAAAAAAGGTAAACCAGGACAACGTTATCACCCCCATAAAGAACTTATTCATCCCAGGGGACGGGGATTAGTTTTGCTAGTAAGTGATTGTGTCTCTCCTCTCTGGCAAAAAGCCTTAATTCATCCTTGGTTAAAAGATTGGTCAGAAAAACAACCCACCGCTATTCTGCAACTTTTCCCCGAAAGATTATGGAATAGTACCCAACTAGGACGAGGACGTAAACTCTTCACCACTGCTTTAACTGCCGGGGTTCCCAATCCGAAATTAATCTTAAAAAATTATCCCCAATGGCTACCGATTAACTGGCAAAATACCCTTCTTATTCCCGTAATCACGTTAGAAACAGAAGTCCTCAAACAATGGGCAAAAGTTGTCGCTGGTTCAGGTAATGCTCAGATTTCTGCTTTTTTATTTGATTTAGAATTTATTAAACAACAAATTATTGAAATTCCCCCTATATCCAGAGAGGAAAATAAGCAAGACAGCGAAGATAAAAACAGCATCAAAAATAAGGCCGAGGCAATGGTCGAGCGATTTTTTGCCACCGCGTCAGAACCGGCCAAAAAACTAGCAAAAATGATGGCAGCTGCCCCGGTAAGTATGCAGGTGGTCAATCTTATTCGTAAAACTCTTTTAAACGAAGTGCGTCCCGTTCATGTGGCAGAATTTTATATGGGAGGTTTATTAAAACCGATTGTAGAAAATGAAGAAGGACAGTATCGAGTCTATGACTTTTTACCCGGGGTACGTCAGGTCTTACATGATGCTATCGGTAGGCGACAAACTATCAAGGTACTCGATGCTATTTCCCAATATATTGCCGGGGAAATTAAAAGTCCTATCCGCAGTTTTGTCGCTTTATTAACCCTATTACCCACCTATCCCCCAGAACAAAGAGAAAAAATTCTTCCCTTCGCTCAAGTCAGCATCGAAGTCTTACGCAATCTGGGGGGAGAATACGCAGAATTTGCCGAAGAAATCGCCGTTAATATTTCTAATCCCCCTCCAATCCCTCAACCCTCGGAACCTCCCTTAAAAACCCGTACCTTTGAATTTACCCTAGCAACCATAGAACGTCAGTCTCCAAGTCGTTTTGAACCAGAAAAATGGGTAATCAAAAAGGAAAAAAGGCAAGCAGAAGGCATTGTCGAAAAACTAGCCGAGGGAGTCGAATTGGAATTGATGGAAATCCCCGGCGGCACATTTATGATGGGAACGGAAGATGAGGAAATTGCAAGACTGGTGAAAAAATTTGGTTGGGATGGATTTAGACGAGAAAAACCCCCACACCCAGTAACCGTTTCCTCTTTCTACATGGGGCGTTATCCCATCACCCAAGCTCAGTGGCAAGCTATCGCCGCAACCGCTAAAATAGACATCGACCTAGAGACAAACCCTTCTCACTTTAAAGGGGATGAGCTACCCGTAGAAAGAGTCAACTGGTATGAAGCAACGGAATTCTGTAAACGACTATCAAGGGAAACAAAACGGGAGTATCGGCTACCGAGTGAGGCAGAATGGGAATATGCCTGTAGAGCGGGGACAACAACCGCCTTTCACTTTGGGGAAACGATAACGGCAGATTTAGCTAACTATCGAGCTACTGAAACCTATGCCGATGAACCTACAGGAGAATATCGAGGTGAAACAACCCCAGTGGGCTATTTTCAGGTAGCTAACGCCTTTGGGTTGTACGATATGCACGGCAAGGTCTGGGAATGGTGTGCCGATACCTGGCACAATAACTATTATGGCGCACCGACGGATGGCAGTGCTTGGACAAAAAATGGGGATGATAATCGTTCTCCATTGCGGGGCGGTTCTTGGTTCAGCAATCCGTATGACTGCCGTTCCGCTTACCGCCTCACCGACTTCCTCCGCCGCGTCAGCTACTTCAGCGGCGGTTTTCGGGTGGTGTGCGGTGCTGGGAGGACCCTGTAACCCTTTTTCCCTTTTTTTCCCTTTTTACCCTCATTCCCTTTTCTGGAATTTTTTTGGGCAAGCTATAGCACAAGTGTATTAGTTTAGGGGTTATACTAAATCTGGTTATTTGGGTTCTCCCCCCTGCTCCCCTTGATAAGGGGGGTGTCGATCCCCCCTGCCCCCCTTGATAAGGGGGGTGTCCATGAGCAGAAAACGAGTTTCTCGGAGAAACCCGTTTTCTGTGCTGAAAAAGTACGGGCGAAGCATTCGGATAGAAAATCTCCGGTTTCACCGATAGGTTATTGCCCGAATGCTTCGCCCCTACAGGACGCGGGCCGATGAAGACGCGAGGTTTTGAACGACGATTCTCTCAAAATCTTGCACCTGTTTCGCGAGAAAAGCCCCAAAACCCTTACTTTGCCTACAT
>NZ_JAPZRB010000410.1:0-3630 GCF_027531105.1 Microcystis sp. LE18-22.4A | reverse complement strand
GCGAAGGTTACATGATATCAGCCAGACTTGGAAACTATCTCATCAAATTAGTCCCCCCATAGAACCCCCTTGAGCCATCTGGCACACTTTTCTCTTTTTGTCAAATTTTATGTTAAGAAAGATGTGACTAATGGATAGCTTAATAAGGGGGGCGCTGATGGTTTTTAACACCTACCTACTTAAAACTACATTCCCATAATTTCGTAACCGGAATCTACATAAATAATCTGACCGGTAATACCACTAGCAAGATCACTGGCTAAAAAAGCGGCCGTATTTCCCACCTCAATTTGTGTCACGGTGCGATGTAAAGGAGCGATTTCTTCCACATGATGGATCATATCAAGAATTCCCCCCACGGCCGAAGATGCCAAGGTGCGAATTGGACCAGCGGAAATACCATTAACTCGGATCTTTTGGCCACCTAATTCGGCGGCTAAATAGCGAACACTCATTTCTAAACCAGCTTTTGCCACCCCCATTAAATTATAGTTAGGAATTACCTTGACACCGCCGAGATAGGTAAGAGTGATAATACTTCCCCCTTCCGTCATCAAAGGTTTAGCCGATCGAGCTAGACGGGTTAGGGAAAAAGTGCTAATATCTAGGGATTTAGTGAAAGCTTCCCGAGGGATGGCGGTAAAATCGCCCGTTAAACCCTCTTTATCGGCAAAAGCGAGACAGTGAATCAAAATATCCAGTTTACCCCATTTTTCCGCCACTGTAGCGAAAGTATCTTCTACCTGTTGGTCATTTTGGACATCGCAGGGGACATAAAAAGCGGGATTAAGTTCATCGGCCAATTCTCGCACCTTTTTCTCAAAGCGGCCTTTTTCGTCGGGGAGATAGGTGACACCGATATTTGCACCAGCTTGATGGAGTTGTTGGGCAATTCCCCAAGCGATCGAGCGATTATTGGCAATTCCCGTCACTAAGGCGTTTTTTCCCGTTAAATCTAACATAGTTCTCGTTTCTCTTACAAAAATCTCCCCAATAGCCGACCCCAGCGAGATTCGGTATAATAGGGATACAGATAAAGGGGCAGCAATGATCACCCCTCCCCCATTGTCTGGCAAAAAGCGCCCAAAACTTTTCCCAGTTTAGGCAGCGGTTATGTTTAATAGAGGTGACACTCGTTGCATAATAAAAACAATTTTCCCCTTTTTTGGATGTGAGATGGACTTATCCCTAATACAAGACAAACCCCTAGCAGATGTGTTCCGTCGAATCGGCAGCGGCAATTTCCCCCCGGTGGTGGAATTGTTCGAGCGTGGCAAAACGATCTTTTTCCCGGGAGATCCCGCCGAAAGAGTCTATTTTTTGCTGAAAGGAGCCGTTAAGTTGTCGCGAGTCTATGAAGCGGGAGAAGAAATTACCGTGGCTCTACTGCGGGAAAATAGCGTCTTTGGTGTGCTATCCTTACTCACCGGCCAGCGATCGGATCGTTTTTATCATGCCGTGGCTTTTACTCCGGTAGAATTACTCTCGGCCCCGATCGATCAGGTAGAAAGGTCCCTCCGCAATAATCCCGATTTATCAATGTTGATGTTGCAGGGGTTGTCCTCGCGCATTCTGCAAACGGAAATGATGATCGAAACCTTGGCTCACCGGGATATGGGTTCACGTTTGGTCAGTTTTTTATTAATTCTCTGTCGTGATTTTGGGGTTCCCACCACCGATGGCATCCGGGTGGATCTAAAATTGTCTCACCAAGCGATCGCAGAAGCGATCGGTTCTACCCGCGTCACTGTCACCCGTTTATTGGGAGAGCTGCGGGATCAAGAAATGGTCTCAATTTACAAGAAGAAAATTACCGTCCATAATCCCGTCGCTCTCAGTCAACAATTTACTTAAATTCTGGATGACTAGCGCTTATATTTTGGTTTTGGCCATCGTGGTTTTAGGTGGTCTGATAGCGGCGGTTGGCGATCGCATAGGGAGCCGTATCGGTAAGAAAAGGATGCGTTTATTTAATCTGCGTCCGAAACAAACCGCAACTTTGATGACGATTGTAACGGGAATTTTGATCGCCGGTTCGACTTTAATTGTCTTGTTTGCTTCTAGTAAATCCCTGCGTCAAGGGGTTTTTGAACTGGATCGTCTTTTAAATGAACGTCGTGCCGCTATTAAGGATTTGGAAAGTCAGGTGAGAAAAACCACCGAGCAAAAAAATCAGGTGGAAAAGGCTTTAAAAACGGCTAAAAGTGAACAGATAGCTGTGCAGAAACGTCTAGAGGTTCTTAACAAAAATTATCAAGCTTCTCGTCAACGTTTGCGATTAGTTTCGGGACAGTTGGAAAAGTTTCGTAAGGAAGTGGCTAATTTAAACAATGAACGAGTCATTTTAACTAATCAAAAGGCACAGTTAATCAGTCAACGGGATCAATTGTCCCAACAAAAATCAATTCTTTCTAGTCAGATAAATCAACTACAAACCACCGTTCAAGTTAGAGATAAAGAGTTGGCTAATCAACAAAAGTTATTAACAATCAGACAAGCGCGACTTCAACAGTTGGAAACTCAACAAAAAACCCTACAGCTAGAAATTGATCGCCGGGATCAACGCATTGGAGAACTCGATCGCTCGATTGTGGATAAAAATTTGGCTTTGGAACAGCGCGAGGGAAAATTAAAAGATTTAGAAACCCAAATGGCTTTTCTTAAGCGGGAAGTGGAAGTTTTAGAACAATACTATCAAACCTATCAAGAATTGCGAGAAAAACAAATCGCTATTTTCCGGGGACAGGTGTTATCTTTTGGAGCTTTTCGTATTGTTGATACTCAAGCTATTGTCGCTGTTATTGATAAGTTATTGCGAGAAGCGAATATGAATGCTATCCGTGCCACCCAACCGAATCAGCCTAATTTTGACCAGCGTTTAGTTAAGATCACAAAAGCACAGGTAGAACAGTTAAGTCAACAATTACAGGACGGTAAAGAATATGTGGTGAGAATCCTTTCAGCAGGTAATTATGTCTTAGGAGAAACCGAGATTCGTGTCTTTGCTGATGTGGTTCCCAATCAAAGAGTTTTTGAGGAGAAACAGGTAATCGCTGCCGTTTCCATTGATCCCCAAAATATGACAGAAGAAGACCTACAAAAGCGCTTAGATTTACTCTTAGCTTCGGCTCAATTTCGCGCTAGAAGTGCGGGAGTTTTAGGGTCAATTCAGGTGGAAGATGGTTTATTAACTACGGTAGTTAACTTTATTGGTCAAGTCAAAAAGTCGGGTAATTCTATCGAGACACTTGAGGCGATTGCTGCTAGTAAAACTAATACGGCTGGCCCCTTAACTTTGCGTTTAGTGGCGGTAAAAGATGGTAAAATTGTTTTTAGTACGTCCTCTTAAAAGATAGCCAAAGTTAGGAGTTGAGATTAAAATCAATTACTTCGTAAATATCGGCAAGATTTAAGCTAATTCCTAAAGAATCTAGGGATATAATTCCCCTGGCTGGGGTGTATTCTTGCAGTAACCAATTATTGTCTGATGTTTTGCTATAGGATTCTATTAGTATCTCCCCTTGACTGACGAGAAGATATTGGTTTAATTGGGGTATAGAACGATAATAACGAAATTTATCACCCCGATCATAACCGGAGGTGGAAGGAGATAAAACTTCGATAATTAGG
>NZ_JAPZRB010000352.1:0-8371 GCF_027531105.1 Microcystis sp. LE18-22.4A | reverse complement strand
TTTCACCGATAGGTTATTGCCCGAATGCTTCGCCCCTACAGGACGCGGGCCGATGAAGACGCGAGGTTTTGAACGACGATTCTCTCAAAATCTTGCACCTGTTTCGCGAGAAAAGCCCCAAAACCCTTACTTTGCCTACATTTCACATTTATTCAGCAAGCCCTAAGTAGTTGGTTATAAATTTTCACAACTCGATCGCTACAACTATCCGGCCAAGAACTACAATAACCCTAGCATCTGTGTGAAAAAAGGCCTATCTATGCAACTTTCGCCCCAAGAAAAAGATAAATTACTCATTTTCACGGCGGCACTGCTCGCCGAAAGACGCAAAAATCGCGGTATCAAGTTAAATTATCCCGAAGCGATCGCCTATATTAGCGCCGCCATCCTCGAAGGTGCGAGGGAAGGTCGTAGCGTGGCTGAATTGATGAGTTACGGCACTACTTTATTAACTCGCGAGGAGGTAATGGAAGGTATCCCGGAAATGATTACGGAAGTGCAGATCGAAGCGACTTTTCCCGATGGTACTAAATTAGTTACCGTTCACAATCCCATTCACTAACAGGAGATTTTTAGCAGTTATGATTCCGGGAGAAATTATCACACCATCTGGGGCGATCGAGATTAATGTCGGTCGCGACACCCTGCGTATTTCTGTGGCTAATACAGGCGATCGACCCATTCAAGTGGGTTCCCACTATCATTTTTATGAAGTTAATCAGGCCCTGGAGTTCCAGCGCGAATTAACCAAAGGAACCCATCTGAATATTCCCGCGGGTACATCAGTTCGATTTGAACCGGGAGACACGAAAGAGGTGGAATTAGTTACCATCGCGGGAACTGAAGAAATTTATGGCTTTAATGGTTTAATTAATGGTTCCCTCAAGGGCAAGAAAAAGAAAAAGTAAGGCCTTAACGGAAAAATTATCACAGTTCGATCGCTCAATTATGGTACAATCAAGGCAACGATAACTAATTCTTTCCAAGACTATGACGACGGTAAAAATTGGCATCATTGGCGGCAGTGGTTTGTATAAAATGGATGCCCTCAAGGATGTGCGGGAAGTATCCCTCGATACTCCTTTTGGTTCTCCTTCCGATGCTTTAATTCTCGGTACTTTAGAGGGAACAGAAGTTGCCTTTTTAGCGCGTCATGGCAGAAATCACCATTTTTTACCGACCGAATTACCCTTTCGCGCTAATATTCACGCTCTCAAACAATTAGGGGTTGAATATATTATTTCCGCTTCGGCCGTTGGTTCCCTAAAAGCCGAAGTTAAACCCCTAGATTTAGTCATTCCCGATCAATTTATTGACAGAACTAAAGAGAGAATAGCGACTTTTTTTGGGGAAGGAATTGTTGCTCACGTTGCCTTTGGTGATCCCATTTGTCCCCAATTAGCCGAAATTTTAGGGGATGCCGTCGCTAGTTTAAACCTACCGGAAGTTACCTTGCATCGCGGCGGTACATACCTCTGTATGGAAGGGCCGGCTTTTTCTACTAAAGCGGAATCAAATCTCTATAGAAGTTGGGGGGCAACCGTGATCGGTATGACCAATTTAACCGAGGCTAAATTAGCCCGAGAAGCGGAAATTGCCTACGCTACCTTAGCCTTAGTTACCGATTACGATTGTTGGCATCCCGACCACGATCATGTCACGGTAGAAATGGTGATCGAAAATCTACACCATAACGCTATTAATGCCCAAAAAGTTATTCAAGAAACGGTGCGTCGTCTGGCAGCTAATCCTCCCGTTTCCGCCGCTCATTCTGCCCTTAAATACGCTATTCTTACCCGTCTAGATTCTGTTCCCGTCGCCACTAAAGAAAAATTAGCTCTCTTTTTGAAAAAATATCTTGAATAAATAGAGCTTGCTGAATAAATCTAAAAACCTTGTTGGGTAAGACTTTTAGACTTTTTGGTTTCCAAAAAGTGCCAGATCCCGGAGTGGTCGGGGGGAAAATCCCTGGACTTTTTCCCTGAAAATTAGGTAATTTACCCCCTCAAAATCGCTAAAACCCTACACCCTACACCCTACACCCCACACCCTGCCCCCAGGAAAAACTTTTTGCCGCAAACCCTAAATAGAGAAATAAGAGCGGAGAAAAGTCGCCGATGAATCTAGAAATGGGTCATTTTTCTCGCTGTTATCCAGACGATCAATTTGACCCTTAACGAAGGCAGGGGGCAGGAGGCAGTATTCAGGAGTCAGGAGTCAGGAGATAGGAGATTATTTTATTTATTCTCCCCACACCCCACACCCTACACCCCACACCCCACACCCTGCCCCCACGAACAGCTTTTTGCCGCAAACCCTAACTAGCTAGATATTCTCTGATGTTGCCCTTGCGTTTTCTTAATTTAGCGATCGCTTCTCGTTCGATCTGACGCACGCGTTCACGACTGATATTGAGTCGAACGCCAATTTTTGCTAGGGTGAGGGGCTGCCCATTATCTAAACCAAAACGCAGACAAATCACTTCTTTTTGTTGAGGGGTGAGGTCTGCCATCAGTTTTTCCAAATCCACTTGGAGGGAAGAATAGGCAGTGTAATCTTCGGGGGAAAGTCCCGTATCTTCCAAGAGTTCCCCTAATTCCGTGTCTTGATTGTCCCCCACCTTTAAGTCAAGGGAAAGGGGTTGACGGGACCTTTCCAAGTAGTCTCGCACCTGTTTGGGAGTTAGGTCTAATTCCTCGGCTAATTCGGCAATGGTGGCGGCGCGACCTTTATCTTGAGCTAGTTGACGCTGGGCTTTTTTGATTTTATTCAGTTTTTCGGTGATGTGGATGGGCAGACGGATGGTGCGACTTTTTTCTGCGATCGCCCGGGTGATGGCTTGGCGAATCCACCAATAAGCATAGGTGGAGAAGCGATAGCCTTTGGTGGGATCGAATTTTTCCACACCTCTTTGCATCCCAATCGTTCCCTCTTGGATGAGGTCCAATAGATCTAGATTGCGTTTTAGGTATTTTTTAGCGACGGAAACCACTAGACGCAGGTTCGCTTCTACCATCTTGCGTTTGGCGAAATCCCCTGCCCCCAATTCTCGACGGAGTTGTTCTTCACTAATTTCCGCCGCTTCTGACCATTGGCGATCGCTGGGTTCCCTGCCGAGTTTCGCCCTTAGGGATTCCTTGATTTTTTCGAGAAAAATTAATCTTTGCACCTGTTTCGCGTAGAGAATTTCTTCTTCATGGGTGAGAAGGGGAACTCGGCCAATTTCTCTGAGATAGGCGCGAACTGGATCGGTGGGGTTTTTCGAGGTTTTCATGAGTGCGCGTCGGTTGAGGGTTGATATTCAGGGATTGATGGCGTTTTTCAGATCGCTTCCCCAGGGGCAGTTAAGGAGATGCTATCAGGGTTTTTTCTAGTTTTGTAAAGAGATTAGTAAGTGATCACTCAAGGATATAGAGAAATCTAATTGAAGATTTAATTGCCTCTATAGTTCTTTTTTTGGCTATATATAGATTTTATGGGCATAAATGGCAAGTAGTAAGAACCTTGGTTGTTTAACCAATATTACAACAATTATTAAATATTGTAAAGTTTATGAGAAAAAAAATTATCCCTATTGGGAACGCACCGATGAAGGGGAGGTTTGAGTATCTGTACCCATAGATTACCCAAAGGTTTCCAATCAGGATGCAATCTAGATGACAAAATGAGCAACTTTCTCAGATAGCGATCGCAGGGCGATCGGTGAGGGGTTTGTACTAAAATGTCCAATAGGCAGTTTAAATGCAGTAAAGCCGATATTTTCTAGCAAATTTCTTGATTGTCAGCCCTTGGCTGGCAAAAAAGCAGCGAAAAAATCACAAAAATCCGCTGAGATGTCTTCCCAAGACATCAATTAGGGTCTGCTGAAAAAGTCGCTCAGGGAATTATGTGATATTGTCTGGCAATTTTCACCGGTATCGAACGCCTCAATGGTTCTAATCGCCGCACCTTCCCCACCGGTGCGTTGCTGGGGGTGGGGCATGACGCTTAAATGCTATTTTGGTTTAGTTTGGACGCTAATAGGGCCATTAACGCTGGTTTGACAGGCTAAACGATAATTTTCGGGTTTTTTCTTCAGACAGCGCTGTTCAAAGTCGGTTTTGGCCGAGAGATTTTCCATACCCTCGACAATTGCCACTATACAAGTACCACACTGACCGTAACCGCCACAATTCATCAATTTACCGCCAAAAGTGTAGATATCAACGCCATTCTGGATTGCTTTCTCTCGTAAATTCGCTCCATCTGCCGCTACCACGATCTTATTCTCTTTGACGAAGTTGATGTTACCCATGACTGTGTTACCCTAAATTTTTGCAAATTAATATTAAAAAATATTAAATTTTTTTGATTGTAACATTTTTGGCTCGCTGTTCTAAATATTCGGCAATGCCAATAGCGATCGCTTTTTTGCCGATAAATTTCCCCAATGCCGCTTTTGTGACCAAATAAGCCACCTGTTCCCCTTGATCGCCCTTTTCCTCACCCCTATTAGCAATGACGGCCTGATAGCCCTTTTCTAGGCGTTTACGGGCGATTTCCAGCAACTCCTCCTGACTGACTCCCTCCTGATACTTGAAAGTCACCATCTCTAAATCGGGAAATTTTTCTCTCACCTTGTCAATCACTTTTTCCGTCGGCACAAAATTAAGATTTAACTGCCCACCACTGGGAATTTTGCCAGAAAAAGGGCTTTCTAAGCGATAATCTGCCACTGCTGCCGAAAAAATCCCAAATTTATAATCTTTACTGCCTAATTCTCCCATAACCTTCCCTAGATACTCGTCATAAGTTTCAATAATTTCATGGGGTAAATAAGCGGGAGGTGTATAGCTGCCGCGTCCGTGGATTAATTGCACCTTTGCCCCGCGCAGGTACAATTCTTCTGCAATAGCGACTCCTAATTGTCCGGTAAAACGATTGGTTAAACGACGAATATTATCGATAATAACGGGTGTGGGTCCACCAGTGACTAAAATCGGCCTATTTTTCAGGACAGAATTACTGAGAATCCCACAGGCTGCTACGGTAATCTCTTTTTCCCCGGGGAGATTGTGCTTACCGTAATCATCCCGGGGTGACATAATCTGGACTCCCCAGCGATCGAGAGTTTGCAAAGATTCGGTCAGAATAGCATTATGTAAACTGCCGTGCATGGTGGGGACAAGCAGAATTTTAGTTTTTCCCTTTTCCTGTCGTCCCAAGGCCGAGGCCAAGCATGAAGTGATCACTCCGTCAGCGATTCCGTAACGAAACTTATTAATCGTGTTATAGGTAGCGGGGGCGACTAAATAAAGATCAAAGGGAGATTGATCGCTTAAATGTTCTGCTTTTGCCGTTAATTGGCTAATTACGGGATTAACCGTACTCCATTCCAAAGCTTCCTTAGTGACGTATCTTAAAGCTTCTTCCGAGACAAAAGCCACGACTGTAGCCCCGAATTTCCGCAAAGATCGGGCAATTAGCGGCGCTTTCATGGCCGCAATCCCTCCTGTCACCAGTAAAGCAATACGTTTACCCCAGAGATGATGACTTTCTAAGGGTACTTCGCGATCGCTTAAGGGCGAATCCGTCGGAGAAGAGAAATTCCAAGTCATAAATTTGGGGGTTGGGAGATGGGGAGTGGGGAGTGGGGAATGGGGAGTGGGGAGTGGGGAGATGGGGAGTGGGGAGACCACTTCGTGCGCGTTGCGGGGGGAGATGGGGAAATTTCAACCATACTCAACACCCCAAAACCCCAAAACCCTAAAATCTCCATACCCAACACCTTACTAACTGATAACTGATCACTGATTCGGTTATCCCTATTCGGGGTTTGTCTATCCCTGAGGGAGAAACTGGTTATCCTAGTAAATAAAGGGTTGCTTCGGTGTTCTTATGATTGACAAAATTTTAACTAAAGTTCGATCGCTTGCCAAGCCGCTATTAGTTCTAGGATTAGTGACAACGCTGATTTTAGGCAATGTTTCCAGTGCTTTGGCGGCATCGGGGGGTAGAATGGGGGGCGGTAGTTTTCGCGCCCCTAGTCGCAGTATTAGCCCTTCTAGAGGTGGTGGTTACAGTTCCCCGGGTTACGGTGGAGGTATTGGTTTTCCCTTCCTCTTACCCTTCTTTTGGGGTGGTGGTGGCGGTGGCTTAATTTCTCTGTTAATCTTTTTTGCTATTGCCAATTTCCTCGTTAATGCTTTCCGTAATGGTGGAGGCAGTGATGAGAATGGTATGACGATAGAATCCGGTTATGAAACCGTCTCCGTGGCTAAAGTACAGGTGGGTTTGTTGGCTAATGCCCGTTATCTGCAACAAGAATTAAATCAAATCGCCCTAACTGTGGATACTAGCACCTCCGAGGGACGCGTCGAAGTCTTACAAGAATCGGCCCTCGCCCTGTTACGTCATCCGGAATACTGGGTTTATGGTAACGTCGATTGCCAACAAACCAGCCTCAGCAGTGCAGAAGCGAAGTTTAATCAGTGGTCTCTCAACGAACGCGGTAAACTAACGGCGGAAACCTTAACTAATTACAATAATCAACTGCGTCAAGGTTCTCAAGAAAATATTTTACCCGAATCGGCTGGGGAATTAGCTAAAACCGCACCGGAAGGCTATATTTTGGTGACTATTTTAGCCGGCATTGTCGGTAAATTTTCTCTAGCCAAAATTAATGATTCCCAAGACTTGAAACAAGCCCTGCAACAAATTGGTAGTATGGGAGGCGATCGACTTTTAGCGGTAGAAGTGATTTGGACTCCTCAAAGCGAGGGTGATATTCTCAGTCAAGACGACATTCTCGCTAATTATCCCGATCTGAAATTGGTGTAATTTGTCGGGGTATAATACCAGATATTGGCCAAAATCTCCCTTTTGCAGGGAGATTTTTTGATTATTAAGGAATTGCTGCCGTGATGGGATTTTTAGGTGTGTCACGATGCCCTAACACACCCTAACCATTAACAATATAATTCCTGAATCCACTGCCATTCTTGGGCTAATCCTTCGGCTAAAGAGACTTGGGGATTATAACCTAGAATAGTACGGGCTTTGGTGACATCGGCGGCGGTGTGACGGGCATCTCCCCGGGCGAGTCCTTGATGCGATCGCTCGATAGGTTTACCGATGACTTTTGCCATGGTATCCAAGACATCCAACAATACCACGCGACTACCACCACCAATATTAAACACCTCCCCCACCGCTTCCGGCACTAGGGCAGCGGCTAAATTAGCGGCTACAGCATCGCTAATAAAGGTAAAATCGCGGGTTTGTTTGCCATCTCCGTAGATGCCGATCGGTTTACCTGCGATCGCTGCTTGAAAAAACTTATGGAAAGCCATATCGGGACGTTGCCGCGGTCCATAAACGGTGAAATAACGCAAGGCAGTGACGGGAACGTTAAAATTCTGGTGATATAGCCAACAGAGTCTTTCTGCCGCTAATTTGGTGATGCCGTAGGGTGAAACTGGTTGGGGACAAAGGGTTTCGGGAGTCGGCATCGTTTCCGCATTGCCATACACCGAGGAAGTGGAAGCAAAAACCATCCGTTGTAAAGAAGGGGTTTCCTTAGCGGCCTCAAGAATAATTTGAGTGGCATTTATATTCCTTTCGGTATATTGACGAAATCCATCACCCCAGCTTGCTCTGACTCCTGCTTGGGCTGCCTGATGGAATAATACTTCTACTCCTTGCAACAGTTGTCGCCAGTCAAGGGCTTGTATATCCGCTTCAATTAACTTAAATTCGGGATATTTTGCTAGAATATGGGCATTTTTGCGCTTTAAACTGGGGTCGTAATAATCGTTAAATTGATCGATACCGATCACCTGATCTCCTTGTTCTAAAAGCTTTTGTGCCAAGTTAGAACCGATAAAACCCGCGACACCAGTAACAATATGAGTAGCCATTTAATCCTAGTCGTTGATATTTTGTCTCGATTGTAAGCTAAGACGCATTTAAACCGCTTATTCTTAGATTAGCAGAATCTCCCCCAACCCCCAGGGTAATCGCATATTGATAGAGTTCTCAAATTCCGAGGAGTTAGGTCTAAAATTCGATGGCCAACTCAGGCTTTGACCTGCACAAGGCTCCGGAATCTCTGGTTTTGCCAGTCATTATCGCCTAACAAACCCCGAACTGACCTTATCTACTCAGTTCCTTAAAGTCCCAAAACTCCTCATCGGAAATTTTGGGTCTGAAACCCCGCCGTTCTAGGTTGGCTTGACGTTAGAATTAAAAGGCCAGTCTCGAAAACCAAGTGGACGGCGCAGCACCTTGAAAACTCGGCTTAGGGGGTTCCGACCAGAAAAGCTTGGCCGGGTAAAAAGTCGCGCGCAACAAGTACAAGAAGCTATAGGCGGTCAACGTACCGTGGGACACA
>NZ_JAPZRB010000108.1:0-8167 GCF_027531105.1 Microcystis sp. LE18-22.4A | reverse complement strand
TCAATTGTCTATCTTTTGGTATTAACCTGTTTGTGCCTTAAGTCCTTCCCTGTATGGATTTCAGCTACTTTTGAGCGTAGGCGCTCTCATCGAATTTTATTTTAAGTTAATTATTTGCATAACAATTCCCGAAGAGCCATAGTTCTGTTAGTTTATCTTCTGTCAAACCTTTAGCTTGAGCCTTTTTGCCGACTTTATCCATAATTGAGATAAGACTTTCTGAATTTTCCTCAATTGTAAGATTAACTTCTTGTTCAGGAGAAAATCCTAACTGAGCGATTAGTGTAGGAATCTCCGATACCTTAATATTTTTGAGAACCTGTTGCATGGCTTAACTAGGTGTATCTTCAACCTTGATTGTACTCTATTCAATCACATTTAACGGTGTTCCTAAAATCGTCCTCGACCTCTTCGCCGCAACTTCAACCCTCAAGCACCAACTAAAACCCTCCCAATCCACCGAAAAAGAAACCACATAGGCTAAATTGCTTCTAAAAACGGGATAAATTGCCACTTCATGTCATCTTGAGTGGGTTTATTTTTTACCTTTATTAACTTGATTAAATACCTTAAAAATTGACAGCAATCGCACTATAGCAGAATGACAAAACCTTCCTGAGTAAAATGTTTATCATGGGTCAATATCTCGATAATTTCCAGTGCGATCGCTCTGTCACGAGTAGGGTGCGTTCCCTGATGCCATCCTTGTTACTCCATTTTTTGATCATGGGGAACGCACCATCTTTAAGTGAAAATTTAGGCGGACAAATAAAGCTAAGTCGAGAAAGCAATGAAAATCAAAGCTATTATCCATCCCGCCCAAGAAGGAGGTTACTGGGCGGAAGTTCCTGCACTCCCTGGCTGCATAACAGAAGGGGATAGTATTGATGAACTCATCAATAACCTTCAAGATGCCATCCAAGGCTGGTTAGAAGTTGCCAACGAAAGCCAAACACCAGAGCCTATTTCATAGGAGAGAAAAAATCCCTAACCGAGTAGTATTGACGGACCCGCCATCACTCCGGCAATTTGTCTGTCCAACTGTTCTAAATTTTCTGCCGGTTCAAGGCAGCATAACCCTTGACAAATTAACCCAAATGTGCTAAGGGGCAAACTGGCATCGACTCGATAGACCGCAGTGGGCAAATAGCGACTTAACAGCGGCTCGATCGAGCTTTCCGGGGCGCGCAGACAGAAACCATGACGATAGTGATCGAGGGCGACAAATAAACTGGGGCAAGCGGTGGGGGACTGTTCTAGGATGGTACTAAAAGATTGCAAGGCCTTTTCGGCCCGATCGAGATATTCTAGATTTTCCGTCAATCGCGACAGACGCAATAAATTAGCGATCGCAATTCCGTTGGCCGAAGGGGTGGCATTATCCGTATAACCCCGTTCTCGCACGATCAGATCGAGACTATGATCAGAAGCAGTATTAAAATATCCCCCCTCATCCTCGGACCAAAACCAGCGGTCGAATTCCCCTTGTAGATCGATAGCCGCCTCTAACCAGCGAGTTTCTTGGGGATTAGCCGTTTGCAAGTCCAGTAAAGCCTTAATAAAATAGGCAAAATCCTCCGATTGGGCCAAAACCGAGGCCTGACCCTGATAATTCAAGCGCTGAAAACGTCCATCTAACCACTGATGCTTGAGAATAAACTCGGCCGCGACCGTAGCCATTTGCCAGTACAAAGGTTCGCTAAAGACGGCAAAGGCCCGGGCTAAACCGGAAATCATCAAACTATTCCAAGCGACGATCATTTTCGTATCCGTTACCGCCGGAATGCGTCCCGGCCAAGAGACAGTTTTCGCCTCCTGATTGTCTCTGGCCGGGGGAAAAAGAGCTAATTGGGCTTGAGAACTGCCATAACGCCGAATAAATAACTTATCGAGCATATTTTCTATCTCCTCCCCTAATTCTCCCCCTTGCCGACGTTGCAGGACATTACGACCCTCAAAATTCCCCTCGGCAGTGACGGTAAAATTAGCTTGCAGCAGCCCCAATTCCTCGGTCGAGAGATAATCCCTTAACTCCAGATCCGACCAGACATAAAAGGCCCCTTCCTCCGGCTCCCCATCCGTGGCCTTCTCAAAACTATCGGCATCTTGGGCCGCATAAAAATAACCTTCTGGGGCGGTCATTTCCCGTTTTAGCCAGTTAACCGTGCCTTTAATCCCTCTCTCAAAGGCCGCCTCTCGATCACCCGCACTCCACAAATTGGCTAAATATTCGACAATTTGCCCGTTATCGTAGAGCATTTTTTCAAAATGGGGAACTGTCCACGTCGAATCCACCGTATAACGATGGAATCCTCCCCCCACATGGTCATAGATTCCCCCCAGGGCCAGATCTTCCCCCCGTTGATAGGCCGCTTGCCGGAGGGAATCGTCAAAATCGTCACCAAAGCGACTACCCTGCAAAGCCAGATGAGAATATGGAATCATCGGAAAACTGGGCCGACCGTAATTATTGGGATTAACCCGAATCACCGCCGTATTTGTCTCGATTCCTGTGGCTAAAAGGTAAGGAGCGGCTAAATTGGTCTCTGCTCGGGGTAAAATAGCTGATTGACGCAGTGCGCCCAGCATTTCGGCCGTAAATTTGCTTAATTTCTCCTTTTCCTCGTCATAATAACGACGTACCGATTGCAACACTTGCAGAAAACCGGGCCGGTTAAAGCGCGGTTGCACGGGAAAATAGGTGCCACCATAGAAGGGAATTAAACTATCCGGTGTTAGGAAGACATTCAGAGGCCAACCCCCTTGACCGACCATCATCTGCAATGCTTGCATATAGATACTATCGATGTCCGGTCTTTCCTCGCGATCAACTTTGATCGGTAAAAAATACTGATTGAGATAATCGGCAATGGCCCGATCGGAAAAAGCTTCTCCTTCCATAACCGTACACCAATGACAGCTAGAATAACCGATCGAGAGAAAGATCGGTTGATCTTCTCTCCTGGCAATTTCTAGGGCGCTGTCACACCAATACCACCAATCGATCGGGTTTTCGGCGTGTTTTCGCAGGTAAAGACTTTCGGATGTAGCCAGATGATTAGCCATGGGAAAAGGGGAATTTTTGCTCTTGCTGCTTATTAGTTTAAGCTAATTAGAGACTAACCGGAATCAAGCCTCTGCTCATGCTGAAAACTTCGATCGCCCTAGGATTTTTTCTCACTCAATCTTTGCCCCTTAATCCGCAAGTACAAGGGGTGGCTAATCATTTAATTGGGGTCATGGATACGACGCAACAAGCGCAGACTAATCCCCGCATTGCTAAGGTGCAAATGACTACCTGTGCGGTGGATTTTGCCCCGAAACAGGATAGTATTTATCTTTATCAAGAACAGGCGATTATCGATCGCTTAAATCAACCCTATCGTCAAAGAATTTTAGTCATTCAACCTAGCCCCGATAATTCCACTGTGGAATCAAAAGCTTATAAGTTAAATAATGCCCCTAACTTTATTAATTTTTGTAACAAAGACTTGACAGAAAGAGAATTGAATGTATCAGATTTGGCCGAGTCGGTGTGTACTGTGTTTTTAAAACCGATAGCGGGGGGTTATCGGGGAGAAACTCCCCCCCAGGGTTGTCCCACTAATGCCAGAGGTGCGGTGAAAATAACTAATACAATTATTCTACATTCCCAGGGCATGGATACCAGCGATCGAGGTTATGATAGCCTTGGTCGGCAGGTATGGGGAGCGCAGGATAATGTCTATCAATTTCGCTGGCAAAAACCCTAAAATCGGCTTTCCTGTTTCATTAATGCCACATCGGCAGCAAAATAGGTCAAAATCAAATCGGCCCCCGCTCGTTTCATACTGATTAAAGTTTCCAAAATCAGGCTTTTTTCGTCAATCCAGCCCTGTTTTGCCGCCGCTTTAATCATTGCGTATTCACCACTGACGTTGTAAGCGGCGACGGGAAGATGACTACTATCGCGCAGACGACGGATAATATCGAGGTAGGCCAGAGCGGGCTTAACCATAATAATATCTGCCCCTTCTGTTATGTCTAAACTGGCTTCCCGTAAGGCTTCCCGACTATTAGCCCCATCCATTTGATAGGTTTTCTTATCACCAAATTTTGGGGCTGATTCTAAGGCATCTCGGAAGGGACCATAATAAGCAGAGGCATATTTAGCCGTATAAGCGAGAATTCCCACATCCAAATAGCCAGCCGCATCTAAAGCTCGACGGATCGCCCCAACCCTACCATCCATCATATCGGAAGGAGCGACGAAATTAGCCCCGGCTGCCGCTTGCGAGAGCGACATTTTCACTAAAACTTCCAGGGTTTCATCGTTGAGAATTTTACCGTCCTCCACAATACCATCATGACCATAAATTGAAAAAGGATCGAGGGCAACATCGGTAATAATAATTATTTCAGGTACTTCTTTTTTAATCGCTTTCACCGCCCTTGGCACTAAACCATCGGGATTATAACTTTCTCTGCCGAAATTATCTTTTTTATCCTCGGCAATCAGGGGGAAAAGAGCGATGGCATTAATGCCTAAGTTATAGGCATTAACCACTTCTTTGAGCAATAAATCGAGGGAATAACGATAACAATCGGGCATAGAAGGAATAGCAACCCTTTGATTTTCTCCCTCCATGATAAAGAGGGGATAAATCAAGTCATTAACGGTTAATTCAGTTTCACGAACAAGACGGCGAATCGCTGGAGTATAACGAAGACGACGGGGACGAATCAGCATGATAACAGCGAGTTAAAAATAAAAAGTAAACAGTAAATAGCTGGTTTTGCTCTGGTTTTTTGCTTAGGAAAAAACCGGGGATAGGACGATCAAATAATCCTGATCCCCCTGACTAATTAGTGAAAATCGGGACTATGACGAATCAAACTCATAAACTCTTGACGAGTCTTAGCAGAATCGGCAAAAATACCGCGCACGGCACTCGTAGAAGTCCAAGAACCGGGTTTTTCAACCCCGCGCATTACCATACACATATGAGTCGCTTCAATCACCACAGCTACCCCTTGAGGTTGTAGTAATCCTTGCAAAGCATCGGCAATTTGTGCGGTTAAACGTTCCTGCACTTGCAGTCGTCTGGCGTACATTTCACAGATGCGGGCAATTTTCGATAAACCGATCACTTTCCCGTTAGGAATATAGGCAACATGAGCGCGGCCGATTATCGGTAAAATATGGTGTTCACAGGAGCTAAACATATCGATGTCTCGGATTAAAACCATCTCGTTAGCATTCTCGTGAAAAACTGCCCCATTCAGCAATTCATCCAGGGATTGCTGATAACCAGAAGTGAGAAATTTTAGGGCTTTTACTACTCGTTTAGGAGTGTCTCGTAAACCTTCGCGATCGGGATCTTCTCCTAATCCTAACAGCAGTGTTCTTACCGCTTGCATCATCTCGGCTTCCGATACCGGCGATTTAGGTTCGGTAATCACTTCGGGAAAGTGATTGTAGTCATCATTGTCGAAAATTGCTTTGGACTTAGCTAAGGTCATAGATATTTTTACAGACTCCAATAGTTAATTGATCGGCAAAGTTTTCTGATTTTACCAATTGTCAATAAATACCCTTTGCTAGAGTATTTATTTTTCTGGGCATCTAGACGATAACTAATGAAAGCTATCGGTTTATTTCCTCGTCTTTGGGGTTATCTCCGGTGCGGAAACCTGGAAAAATTGATTTTCCTAGTCACCGAAAAAGTCTTGAGTATCTCCCTAGTTAATTGAGGGCAGAGTTCTACTGCATAATTAATTTATTTTGTCAAGTAGTTCATTTGTTTGTTTGTTAGGGTAGTTCTCCTAGAATGATAATCGTTATCATTTTAACAAAAAATTTAGATTTACCAACAAAAATTTTGTCGCCAGATAAAGATAGTCCCGTTAAGCTATTTAACTTATTTTGAAGATGTAGAGATATTTTGCGATTTTATCGCTTATATTCAGCAATATTACTGATTTTTTGGTATTCTTCCTCCGAGTATAAATCCGCCGGAGAAGCAAGGCGATCAAGAAAGAGGATTCCTTCCAGATGATCGTATTCGTGTTGAAAGATGCGCGCGACAAAATCCCTGAAAACTTGACGGATTTCGCCACCATTGCGATCGCAATAGGCTACCTCGATCCACTGATGACGGGGGACAAAACCGCGTAAATTGGGAACACTGAGGCAACCTTCCCAACCCTTGACCATTTCCTCGCTGACCCGCAAAATGCGAGGATTAATCACGGCAGTGGGTGGCATCATCGGAGCGTCGGGATAACGAGGATTGGGGTGAGAAGCAACGATAAACAGACGCAGAGACCGAGCAACTTGGGGCGCGGCGATTCCCACCCCGTGGGCAGCTTGCACGGTGGTAATCAGGGAATCGATCAAATCTTGACAGTCAGCATCGAGAAGATTATCGATCGCTGCTGCTTTTTGCTGTAGAATTGGATTTCCTAATTGGGTGATTGTTAAAACTTGCGTCATCTGTCTAAAGATTAATTGTTTCGCTCTGAAAATCATTTTATCTTGAGGGGAAAAATCTCGCTAAACTGATAAGGTTTCCCCGCAGCAGCACTAGAGCAACTTTGTTAATCAAAATTAACCGTGGATAGGCGTTGGGTTTCATGCTTCAACCCAACCTACGTTCATCTTATATTTAATTACACCCACCCACTTAATCAAAATTAACCGTGGACAGCAGCGCCCAACAACTTTGGCATAATCTCCTAGAGCGTCTAAAATTACTATTAACCCGTCCCGCTTTCGAGACTTGGTTTCAAACGGCGACGGTTAAAGAATGGCAAAACGATCGCTTAGTAATTCAGGCTGCCAATCCCTTTATTCTTAACCATCTTCAGAAAAATTATCTGTCAACAATTGCTGAAGTAGTGCAGGATATCGTCGGTTATCCCGTCGAGATTCAACTCACGGCACAACAGGGCGATTCGATCGCTATTTTCCAGCCTCACACTAGCTTAGAATCAGAATTATCCCCCAGTAATCAACTTAACCCTAAATATAATTTTTCCCGTTTTGTTGTCGGTCCAACCAATCGCATGGCCCACGCGGCCGCTTTAGCGGTGGCGGAATTACCCGGAAGGGAATTTAACCCGCTTTTTCTCTGTGGTGGGGTGGGATTAGGTAAAACCCATTTAATGCAGGCGATCGGTCATTATCGTCTAGAATTATATCCCCAATCCAGGGTTTTTTATGTATCGACGGAACAATTTACGAATGATTTAATCACCGCTATCCGTCAAGATAGTATGGAAAGTTTTCGTAATCATTATCGTCATGCGGACATATTATTAGTGGATGATCTGCAATTTATTGAAGGAAAAGAATACACTCAAGAAGAATTTTTTCATACCTTTAATACCCTGCACGAAGCGGGAAAACAGGTGGTTTTAGCCTCCGATCGCTTGCCCAAACAGATTCCCAGTTTACAGGATCGTTTAATTTCTCGCTTTTCTATGGGATTAGTCGCCGATATCCAAGCACCAGATATCGAAACTCGCATGGCAATTTTACAAAAAAAGGCCGAGTACGAAAATCTGCGTCTCCCAAGAGAAGTTATCGAATATATTGCCGTTAATTATACTTCTAATATTCGCGAATTAGAGGGGGCATTAATCCGGGCTACTACTTATATTTCTATCTCCGGATTGCCGATGACGGTAGAAAATATCGCGCCAGTTTTAAATCCACCAATGGCCAAAATTGCCACTTCTCCTGAGATTATTATGGCGGTAGTAGCGGAAAAGTTTCAACTCTCGATCGCCGATCTAAAAGGAAATTCCCGCCGACGAGAAATTAGTTTTGCCCGACAGATTGGGATGTATTTGATGCGTCAACACACGGATTTAAGCTTACCGCGCATTGGCGAAGAATTTGGCGGCAAAGATCACACCACCGTTATTTATAGCTGTGATAAAATCAACCTTTCCCAGCATCAAGACCGACAATTACAAGAAATCTTAGCCCAACTAATCGAGCGAATTAACTCCCTCAGTCGCAATCAGTAGTCGGGGGTAATTTTGACATCCTCGCCGCCCTAAAAGTGCGGCGATTCCTAAACCTCACGATTTAAGTTTCTGCTTCCACCACCGTCGCATACCACAGTTAAAAAACCATGTACTGTCTTACACAGAGTCCACAGACTTTCGCCCCATTTCA
>NZ_JAPZRB010000289.1:0-1844 GCF_027531105.1 Microcystis sp. LE18-22.4A | reverse complement strand
GTTTTGAGGTGGTCAACTACCTAATTTTCAGGGAAAAAGTACCTGAATTTTCCCCCGATCCCCGCAATGGCTGGCACTTTTTGAGGGGAAAAAAGTCCAAAAGTCTTATCCAACAAAGTTTTTAGATTTATTCAGCAGACCTTAATTATTGTAGAGGGGGAGAAAGGAGAAGGGAGAGGGGAGAATAAATAAAAATAATCTCCCTACCCCACACCCTGTCCCTAGGAAAAACTTCTTCAGCAAACCCTAGTTAAGGCCTGCTCGATTCTCTGACTATCGAGGGAGCGGCCGATAAAGACCAAGCGAGTTTGCCGCATTTCCGTGGATTGCCAGGGTCGGTCGAAGAAAGAATCAAAGCGATCGCCGACTCCCTGTAACACCATACGCATCGGTTTATTGGCCACGTTAACAAATCCCTTGACCCGATAGATTTCTTCTCGGGCCACCAATTCTTTAATCCGTTGGGTCAAAATTCGGGCATCTACGGGAGAATCGAGGCAAAACTGCACAGAATTGATCTCCTCATCGTGATCGTGTTCTTCCTCGTGATCATGATGACTAGGACGACTAGCTAAATTATCCTCGACGGCGGCATTAAATCCCAATAGCACATCGGGGCTAATTTGTCCATCGGCACAAGTAACTATTTTGACCGTTGATCGCAGTTGTGTTTTCAGCCAATTAATAATTTTTTCTAATTCGATTTCGCTGATGAGATCGGTTTTAGTTAAGAGTACCAGGTCAGCGCAGGCTAACTGATCCTCAAATAACTCCTCAATGGGCGTTTCGTGTTCTAAATTGGGGTCTGCTTGCCTTTGTGCCGTTAAAGCGTCCAAATCCGCCACCAGACGACCCCTAGCGACAGCAAAACCATCCACCACGGTGATTACTCCGTCCACCGTCGCACCGTTGCGGATTTCCGGCCAGCGAAAAGCTTGAACCAGAGGTTTAGGTAAAGCTAACCCCGAAGTTTCGATCAGCATACAATCCAACTGTTGCCGTCGCTCCAGCAATTTCTGCATGGTGGGGAGAAATTCTTCCTGTACTGTACAGCACAGACAACCGTTGGTCAGTTCCACAATATTATCGTTGGGGTTGTCGTCGCAGGTCTGACAACTTTTCAACAAATCACCATCAATTCCCACTTCTCCGAATTCATTGACCATAACGGCCACCCGTCGGCCTTGATTATTTTGCAGTAGATGACGGATGAGGGTAGTTTTTCCCGCACCCAGAAAACCCGTGATCACAGTAACTGGAATTTTGTGCATAGATAGGGCGATCGATCATGTTCTTAGATCAATCTATCAGAGTCTTGGTCTAGGGTTGAGGGTTTCAGCGCTAATTCTTTAGGATTGCCCCACCAATTGCCGGACTGTCACAAACTAGCTGAAATTTTCCTAGTTAGTCGTTATTCTGGTAAAAGTTTCAGCCGGCTAAAATAATTGCTGAAGAACTTTTGTGGGAGTGGATCATGTTACAACGTCTTTTTTTAGCCTTTACCCTCGCTTTTCCTCTTTATTTAAGCATTGCTATTCAACAAACTTCTCCTCTAGCTGATAGAGTAAATCGGCCTTCTTCTCGCGGAATCAATAAAATTGAGCAGACGGTAAAAACTATCCAAAAGCAATTAAAACAAGAGCATTCGGTTCAATTAGATTAATAAATTTGGTGAAAAAGAGGATATCTAAAACGGGTGCATCTCATTTTTGTAAATCTACTAATTTGGGATTTTTCAGGGGAAACTTTCTCCTAAAATTGGGCGTTACTTTCGGTTTTATCACTCAATCCAAGCTTTTGGGGGGTTCTACCCCCCAAACCCCCCGTTGGGGGCGTGGCGCCGC
>NZ_JAPZRB010000547.1:0-17303 GCF_027531105.1 Microcystis sp. LE18-22.4A | reverse complement strand
CAAGCTTTTCTGGTCGGAACCCCCTAAGCCGAGTTTTCAAGGTGCTGCGCCGTCCACTTGGTTTTCGAGACTGGCCTTTTAATTCTAACGTAAAGCCAACCTAGAACGGCGGGGTTTCAGACCCAAAATTTCCGATGAGTGTGTCCAGTCAATAGGGCAGCGATGAGAGCAGAGGTATCAAAGAGACATTTCATGCAGGCAATTGGCTTTGAATGCGTTCCTCGCGGAGGTCATCAATAAGGGTATCGAGATGGCCGAGGGGTGGGGTTTCTAGCACTAAGGCACTGCCTTGACGTTGGACTTTAGCTTCTTGCTCCAAGGGTTGTAGGATGATGCAGCCTTGTCTAACCTCAAGATTGAGGGATTGGGCTGTGGTGATGCCGAGTTGTTGACGGATTTCTAGAGGAATTTCTAGTTTTCCGCTGTCATCGATCGCAATTGCCGTCATGGGGAACGCTCCTAGGGATAGAACGAAAGTTTGGCTCTTTCAATAACGCTATAAATTCTATCCCCTGTAAGGTAGTTTTGCCTGTGTAGAAAACGCCCATAACACCCCAACGCCTAGAGTTCAAAATTTTCGCAGAGGTAGATGTCACCGAGACTAACCACAATACTAAAGGGGATACCAGAGCGCCCTTTAAAAGATTTAAGCTGAATATAGTTATCTTGCGTTCTGGAGCCCACTTCTTGAAGCTTTTTGCCTGCCTGAGAAAGCAACGTTAAGGCGATCTGGGGTGGCAGATATCGCTCCTCACCCGCCGGATGTAACTGAACCAGTACAGATAGCTGATTATCGGCTTCTTCTGTAACATTCACCAACAAGACCACTCTCTGTCCTTGCAACTCCATCCCCAAGTCAATAAGCTTCCCGCGTTTTGCACCCTCTCTCTGATTCCGAGGACTCCAAGCAAGATGAACTTCTGGACTAAACAGATCGTCGATCGCTTGCCATCCTGCTGCAAAGACCCCCTGTATCCACTGTCCTAACTGGATAGGAGTTTCTTGAGAAGCCGTTAATGTGGTTTCAGAGATTGCTTCAGGCGTTGCGGTATGCTCCGTTGAAATGACGGGCAATAGTATTGAGGCAGGTTCTAGAAAATCACAGTAGAACAATAAATGATTGGGTTCAGGATCGAAAACAGATAGGGGAATTTGATAATAATCGTTTTGTAAACCATCACTGACCCGATGGCAATAATTCATGAGTCGGTCAGATCGCAAAAAGCCTCGAATCATCACTCGCTGCTGCTCTTCACAGACCTCAAGCAGGACATAGAAATGAGCGACAAGAGCCGGCTGTTCGATCGCTTCTCTGGGAATTTCCACTACTTCATCTAGAACCTGCTCTTTGACAATTAAATTTAGCTTAAATTCATCAATTTTAAGGTTGTAAACAGCACCAATATGATTGATACATTGAGTTCGATCGATGAAGTGTGATGGAGCGCGTTTCTCTAGCCATTGCTCAAAACCCAATAGTGCCAGCGCATTCAGATAGAGTTGCCACTGACCCGCTTCATCGACTGAGGGACTGGCTAGGGGATTGACTAGAGCCTGCTCAAACTGTTCTGGTTCAAGCCTTATGGCTTCAGGTCGGCTAAGATTTAAACCTGGTGGGATCGCTCTTAAGCTAAACATTACGAAACTCCTTGTGTAACCTTGGTACACTCTTCTAAGTAAAAGCAAAGCTGTTGAGCATATACACTTTTCATCAGACGATTCTTTCCCGCTTGAATTTCTTCAAACGCTGCCTGAAATATTTCTGCATCTGCCAGCGCCTCGATTTGTTTGGCTAAATTTTCTAAATAATCGGGTTGAGGAGGAAGAGCAGTCAGTCCTTTCTCTTCAGCTTTCTTCAGCATTTGTTCAAGAACTTGGCGAATTGTCAATGTCCGAACAATGTTAATTAACTCTCCCGGATTCAACACCCGTCTTGCTTGCGCCCAACCAGACATTTTTAATAAATCAGCAATCTCTTTCAGGGCGATGCCCTGAGAATAATAGAGGTGTAATCCTGGAATAAATCGATCGGCGAAAGCGGCATACCCTTTGCTTTTTTTTAAATAAGTAATGCGATCGCTAATTGCCTGCTTAATGGAATGAACTAAGGCGAGTTGAAGCTGTTTGTGGAAGAATTCCAACATTTCTTGTTGCTCTTGCTGCTCCACATTATATTCACTGGCAATATCCTGCGGCAGCTCTGAGCGAATCAGGCGATCGCCTGTCTCTGGATCTTCAACTTCTAACGGTACTCGATGGCTCCAAAGGTCAAATTGTCTAAGTTGTAGTGCCACTCTTCGCAGTTCTGTGATCAATTGGTTGGGCTGAATTGTGATATTTTGTACTTTTAAATAAGTCACCATCTCTTGAAGTTGCCCGGTTGTGGGATCTAGACAGCGTTTCGTACCCTGGTGTTGCTGATGCCTGTCTCGACGATAGACAGCGTGGAAGGCGGCAATTAAGTGGCGATCGCGTTCTGCCAGTTGTTGCAATTGTTTCGAGCGAGTGCGATTGAGTAGCGCCCAGTCGCTCAATTGTTTGAAGCCAAACTCGGATAAAAAATTCTTTAATTCTGGATTTTGTTTGGTTTGCAAATAGGTCCAGTTATCTAAGCTCATACTGGATTGAGCGTTGGGCTTAAAGGTTCGCAGAATTTGCAGTGAGAAACATTGATAAGCCGTTGTTTGAGGCTTGCCAGTGGGGTCTAAGGTGAGATAGGTTTTGCCATCTGAGTCTAAAACCATCAGCGTTTTCCCGTCGTCATTGAGGACAAACGGCAGCAAATCTCGGTAAGTAAAGGAGCGATCGTCTCCGAACAAATGATCGATTTTGCGGCAGGCGTTGAGAATCGGCTCAGAAACGTAACACCGCAGGCATAGTCCTGCGTGCGCTCTCTCTGTGGTATCAACTGCTGGAGCTTGAAAGCGGGATAGCAAATCAGTCTGGAGATTTCTCTGTTGGGAGCGATCGCCCCTATCCTCCTCTGCCTCACTTAACCCTTGGCTTTGAAAAAAATCATTTGCCAACGGGAGGAAACAACGCTTATATCCAGTGCGATCGCTGGCAGGGTCAATGCGCCAAAGGTTGCAGTATCTTGATGCAGCACTCATACTACGCTCTCCCGAAGTTTGTTGAGCTTGCGATTAGCTCACCTGAGCAATAGATGTCAGCCATTTCATCTTATACAGGAAAGCGGAAAAAAACCGGGGAGATCTAGATTTAGACAAGATGCTTCAGTTCCAGATTTTCCAGAACTGATCATCCCTTGCCAGACCTAAGAGTTTCTAGAATTTAACCTTCAAGTGTATAGGTCGGTTTAGCTAACAACTACTAACGGGTAGAAGGAAAGCAAATGAGTCGAACCCGATGTTCAGTAAAACTCAGTTCTTCAAATTTAATTACAACCAGCTACTTAGGAGATTCATTTCCAATGTCATGTCCCCAAGAAAAGAAAATAACAAGAAAAGACGATGGCACTGATGTGTATGAATACACTAATGCTATTGGAGAGAGAAAATCTTTCGAGGTTCCTCCGGGACATATTTACCGATGCCTAAATGGAGAATGGGTGGTTATAAAAGTTCCTAACCCTCCCCCTGGCTTACAGACAAGCTAACATAACAAACCCACAACCAACTAATGGGCATATAAGCAAGGGACAGATTGGTTATGAAATCTAAGCTCTTGAGGCAAGGGGTTTAAGCCCCTTATTAAAATCCTAAGCACGATGGCTACTGCTATATTTGTCTCTCTCAATATGCCCTAACTACAAAACTGATTGCTATAAACTTTACGAATCATTAGTTCAATGACTAAACATAATTGCTTGTCGCTTTTTCCTTTCACCCGCATTGCTCTTCCTTCCTTGAAATGTTTCCTTTTGCCCTTTAGCATTCCTCTTGGCTTAGGTATTATTTTTTCATATCCAAGTGACGCTCAAGTCGCTAACTATGGAAGAAGTCCCAGTCTTAACATATTAACAACCCCTGGTGGTACAGGTGCTTCATCATATTCGTTTGCCCCATCGAATGGATGGACTTGTCCAACTCCTGGCCTTTCTATTGGTGCCTATGGAGGGGGCGGTAATGATTGGTCAAATGATTTTACAACCCATAATTCGGCTGGTTCAGGTATAAACAACTATGGTATCGCCGCAGGAATCACAGTTCCTTTTGGAGGAGATTTCTCAAAGTACTGCAATGATTATGCAAAATCAGTTGCGGAAAGGACACGCATGGAAATGGAAGCAGTTCGCAGAAACAATCAACTAACACTTTTAACACAGTGCTATTGGTTATTCCAGAACAGAATTAATACAGATCAACCTGCATTTAAAGATAACGGAGCATTTTCATCTTTAAGTGCTTGCGGTAGTTACGATCCTCAATCTATTCAAGGTGGAGAGAACACTTCAACACCTCAACCACTGGAAAGCCCAAAGCCACCAGTAACCGAAATAATACCACAGCCTGCTTCTAACTTAATTATCCAGCAGAAATAGTTTCTTAATGGGACTTAGGCATTTTCGGGCAGCAAAAAAGGCTCAAACCATTACGGGACAAAGGGTTAACCTCGATTTATGATTTTCCTTGATCTATCTGGGTTTCAGCGATTTTGGGCTTCTCGAAGTAAATTCCAAGCGGGGATTGAAGTTGAGGCTTTTCTCGATTTGTTTTTTGTCTAAGTCCCATTAGGAGGAACAATTCAGGGAAGTCGAGCGACGGTCGAGCGAGTCGAACCCGTTCCTTTTCGTTTTGTCACCAACGCACCGATCCCCGTAACGAGCAAGATACCGGTAATCCCGCCTGGTTCGGGAACCACCACCACCTGAGTGCCTACGAACTCGCCGAACTGCCGGTGAACTGCGGCGGTGGGGTGAAGTCCATCGTAGAACAAATATTCATCCGGATTCGTGCAAACCGTCGTCAGATACACACAGGGATCGGTGGTGTTTGTTAAGCTGAAACTACCAGGCGAATTGGTGATCGAGGCAAAATAACTAAAGGTATCGATCTCGATCAGATTGATCGTCGGATCATTGCGAAAAGTTGTCAATGAATTCCGTAAAAGGGCATTAAACTCCACGCTAACCGCCGTGGCCGCTGCGCTCGCCCCCGACACCCCCCGCGTCGCCTCTGGTGACAGCCCTAAATCTGGCAGATTGGGAACCAGGATATGAACAGCCCCTGCACTTTTCAGTCCCCCGATAATCGTAATAAGATCGCCAACTGCCCCCGTCAAGGTTGCGCTCGCCCCAGCACTATCCCCTGCGAGTTTCTGTCCGGCTGCGTCGCGAGCGTTATTACTCCCCCCCCAAACCATGTACAGGGCGCTCGATGGGGCGATTCCCCCCGTACTCGTTTGAAATAGGGCAAATTGGTTTAGTAAGCTGGGAGGAGTCGGCGGGGTGGTTCCCAGAGGCCCAGTTCTTGCGCCCCCGAATGCGAAATTCGTCCCTCCCCCTAGGTACGGAGATGCGCTAACCCCCAGACGGGCTGCCAAGGTTTCCACCCAGGTCGGCCCATTGGTCAAGCGACCGCTTTGGTACGCTAGGGAAGGCATCAAACCACCGAAGGGAACGGGTTGATAGTTCGGGTAGGTGGCGATGGCCACGTTACCGCTATCGGTCAAACTGTCCCCGAAGGCGAAGAGATTACTAAAGGTACTGGCCGAGGCGCTCACCGGAATTGTCGCGAGGGCTAGACCGAGAGAAAGGGCGGGTAGTTTCGAGAGAAGCATGGGGATTTTATCCTGTGGAAAAGCATTTAAAAGATAATTATTCTACGACTTAGACATTGACAGGATCGACTAAATATGGGATATGGGTTTCGGGCATTTTAACGTAATTTTTTGATGATTTTTAAGTGATCGCTATCGATCAGAAGTTAATCGCTAAAAGTCTGAAACGACGGATTTTCGTTCATATACATCATGGTGAAATTGTACAGTGCGTAAGTCCTATATTCTTCAAATTGAATACCGAATTCACAGTTCGATAAACAAGGGATAGTTTCTTGGTTTTGTTGGGTATCGATGAGAGTCAGGCTTTTCACTTTCCCACCCAGGGCGATATCGATACCAGGGACGCGAACAATACTGGCAAGGGTAACATGGATGCGAGATAAGGGATTCGGAGTTTGGTTTATTTTAATAAACGCTCTCGCCTGGCAGGTATTATTAGGAGCGCGAAAGGTTTTCACGGTAATCAGTCGGTTGATGCCATTATTTTTGAGTCCATTGATTTCTAGGATCACTTGATTTCCCGATACAGACTGACTCGCAATACCGAAAGCTGGCTGTTCCATTTCGAGCAGATTTTCCGTCTTTTTGTTTTCCAGTTTCCAGTAGGGATACACGGGATTACTGCCTTGCGGAGAACAATCTGGGGCGAGGCGAATCCCGTAGTGAACCTGGTTGCCATTATCACTTTTAGAGATATAAAAAACACTGGTGTATTCCTGGGCAGTTAGAGAGGAACAAAGGGAAAGAATAAAAGCAGAAATCAAATACAGAGTGACTACATTATGTTTCTTTTTCATGGCGATCATTGATGAGAAGTTAAATGAATTTGATAACCGTAATATACAATACTGGGAATCAGTAAAATGCCCCAGGTTAGCACATCACTATTGATCCCGAAAATATAAGTAACAATGTTGGGAATAATATGGGGGAATACGATTCCAAAAATTACCAGAAAAATTGCAATTGCGATCAGAAAGATTCTTCTAAAATCTTCTGGGCGATTCTGATAATTTTTCCAAGCCAATAAAGAACCGTACACTGGATAGATCAAAAAGGCGAATAAATCCAAGCTTCCGATTAGATAATCATTGCCAAAAACTAAATTTAAGGTGAGTAAATTATAATAGTATCGCAGAGGTATCCATAACATAAATACTAGGAAAGAAATTGTTAGTAATTTAAGGTATCGGTGATAATCTCGAATGTCCGATCTTTCATAAATTACAAGCATTGGCCAAAAGATTAAGCTAACGCTAGTTATAATAAAAAAGGAGAGAATATAAAATATTCTACTTGTGGAAAATACATTATTTTGTTTTTTCCAAGTAGAAAATGATAGACCTTTTTTCATGAATGTGTAGTATCCTTGTTTTTGTTCTGGAGACAGATTTGTTTGGCGATCTCGAAAATTAATTAGAGCTTTTCCAAGGTTTTCTTTGCTGATGGTTAATTGGTTTCCGTTAATAATGCGATCGACATCGATAATGTTATCGGGTATTTGTTGAATTTGTTTGATCGCCGTTCGAGAAAGTTCAATCGTAGATTGCGCTTGATTGTTGAGTTCTAACAACATCATGTTATTAGAAGTAGTTTCAACAAATGTCAGAATAGCTGAAATAACAATCATGATACAGCAGTTTCTAAAAAAACTCGATCGTCGTCGAATCAAAGCACTCGCTTGATGAAGGTTAACCAGAACAACACCAAAAGCTAACAGTGAAAAAAGGATGAGATGAGGATATAGCTGAAAATAGAATATCCATCGGTCATTTTCACGGAATTCTAAGTATACGATAGCAGGAAAAATAATTACAGGAATGCTAAAAACTAAGGCTTTAAATAGAAAAGATAAAATTCGGTTCATGGTTTCTCCGTTCGCTGATTTATACAGCAATCAAAATTATTTGTCTTGGTAATTGAAAAACAGATAAATGGCTACTGCCGTCAACAGGGGAAAAACTATCCATGTTCCCTCGTTAGAAGTATTTACAAAGAAGGCTCGATCGAGTACGTCAGTTAGTCCATAGCCAATCCACAGAGAAACAACAATCGCAACGATTGTTATAATAATCATCCAATATTTATGTTTTTGTTGAACCGTTTGATAAAGAGTAGATAAAAATAAAATGCCAATCACTATATACACAAAAGGATCTAACTGTCTAACCCACTGTAAACCATAGTAACCAAAAACGATATTTTTAGTTTTTATAACATAATAAAGTCTAAAAGGAATCCAAAAGACGACCATTACTTGAGCAAATACTAAATACTTAAAATATCTAATTTGATTATAAAATTTTCTGGGATCTTGATTTTGTACCCACAGAACGAAAAATGATAAACCTGTAAAAGTGATCGCCCAAAAAGTATAACCGTACAACACGCGGCTCAGAGAAGACCAGTTTTTTTGTTCTTTCCAAGTTGTTGGATAATCTAAACCGATTTCCATAAGTTTATGGAAACCCTTCGCTTGCTCTTCCGGAATCTGATTATCCTTTTTAAGCGCAATATAGTTAGACAAGGATTCTTCAAGGACTGCCTTACTGATCACGATGTGGTCTTTCTGAAAAATCTTTTGCGTATCTAGAATATCTTTCGGTATTTTTTGAATATCGGCGATCGTGTTTTTGTTAAAAGTTGATAGATCGATACTTGCTTGAGCCGTTTTATTAAGCTCTAATAGAAACATATTGGAACCACTCATCTCTATCACAAGAAGTACGACAGAGATAGCTAACATTGCTAATATGCCTAATTGTAGACCCCGGGCTGATCTGTTGATAATTTGGGTAAAACCTTTATAAACAAGCCATAGAGCCGCCCAAAACATAAAAAGAGGATAGAGGATAATATGAGGATATAGCTTCGCGTAGAATATAGCTTTATCCCAACCAAATTCATAAAGGAGGCTGAGAGGTAAACCCAAGACTCCTATTATTCCGCCTATAATTAGGAAAATACGCCATTTACGAGACAATTCAGACTCGGATAAAAAGTCTTTCCAAGTAGCTAAGGGAACCGCGGGATTAGGAACGATGACGGGTAGCCAATGTCCTCCCGGAAATTGCCCCGAATTATTATAGGTTTTGTCCAGATATTTTCGTGCGTTACCCACCGAAATAAATAACGGTTCGTTACGGGAGAAAGAATCAAGGAAATATTTTAGGAAATTGATCGCCATCTGATTATCAATTTCCTCCTTCATCACGATACTTTGCGGTAAGCGTAACTCTGCCAATTGAGCGGCAATTCCCAAGCCATCACAAGAGTTAAAAATCGCTAGATACAATCCGTTTTGTATGGCAACTTCCAACGGTTCTTTTATATCATTAATAGTGATGCTCTCTTGATTATTGAGATGTAAAACTCCTTTCCCTTCATCATTCGTTTCACTATGGCCGGCATAAAAGATAATATTCCAGCCTTTAGGTTCAGCAGGTTCAGCTAATAGATTTTTTAATTCATCTAAGGTTGGCTTTGGTAAAAATGTTAGCGTCGCACCATGTTCTCGGACTCTGTTCAGTAATTTTGAGTCCTCATCAAGGCTAATATTTTCATCGGAACCTAATATCACCAAGATGCGAACTTGGGGATGTCGTCTAATCTTTTCCCATCCTTCAGGGGGTTCATATTCTGGGGGACTGATAGCGATTTCCGCTTGAGAGTAGTGTTGAGAGAATAAATCCCAAGCTTGCCAAGGAAGTTGTTTTAAGATAAGATCATCGGTTTGAATAGTAACTCGAATTTCGGGTTCTGATTGATCAAGGTATTTAGTTAACCAGTCCCGGACTTTTGTCCAATCTTCTCCCGAGTTAAGCCAGTTGTTTAATTCGTTAGTTAAACGTTGATAGGATTCCCAACAATTATTAGAATTATTGTCATCCAAAGTATCTACTTCAAAAGCATTATCATCGTCTTCATTGTCAATAATTTGCGGATTATTTTCAACAACCGGTCTTCTTCTACCAGTTCTACCAGAATTGACTACGAATTGGAAATCCTGTTGCCATCGCTCAAGATAGTCCTGTAGTGTGTCTGGATAAAATTGAACAGAAAGTCTTCTACGAATTCTGGACGAGTTAGAATCCTTGCTGATTCTGATCTCGATCAAAAAGGATTGCGTCTCTTGTGTAACTATATTAAATTCAACTTCCTGCGGCATAATTTTTTTCCTACTGTTTTGTAATCGCTCATCACCCATTCAAAAAGGAAGCTCTAAATCAATTACTGGGAAAGCTTTCAGAATAAGTTTTTCCATTGATAGTTATTGTTACTTGATAGAGTTTATCATTGCGTTTAGCAAGCTCTAGCCTTTCCAGATCCAAAATAGGAGTAATTCTTAGGCAGTTATCCCCTTGTTTTGCGGTCGCCGAGGTTAACATTTTGCCAGAGGGAGCTAGTAAGGCGAATTCCAACCCAGAAGGTAAACTTCTAATATTTCCGACAGGAATTAACTCAAAAGACACCTTAACTTTATTTTGTTCATTCTCCTGTTGCCGGATGTCAACCATCAAAGCAAAGTCCCGTCCATCTATGCTAATTAACTTTCCTTTATTTAACAGTATTGCCGAGGAATCAAGAGATGACTGACTGATCCTTCGAGATCTTCCACTTCGTCCACTGGCTGTTAAGACTTTTTCTGATTCTAGCCAATCAGAAGCTAAAAGTTTTTCGATTCGTATAATTTGTTCAATTCGTTGTTGAAGCGAAATAGAATCGAATACATCTATCAAATCTTCCAAGGGTTGTAATTGCTCAAGGGAAACTGGTTCCGCATCCACTTTTCTGACAAAACCTAATAGATTTGCCATTTTCTCTTTTTCGTCGATCTCTACTATGACGTAGGCGATTCTGTCTTCCCAAACCTCCGGGGGAACATAACAAACCTTTTCCCCAGGCTGGATAGGACGACATTCTAACTTCCCTAACCCCTTGATCTCTAAATCCGCTACATCCAGGAGGATTCGAGCGCTACTGTCCCAGCTATGACTATTCTCAAAATCCGTCTCTACACTCAATAAATTACAACAATAAAAACCAACGGCACGGACGGCTAAGGTATTGAGCAAAACCTGACGAGCTTTGGCAGTATTTTTCTGTTGTCCGCTAAACTCTCTAGCAAAGTTAAAATCCGACATTCCCAAAGGAACAGGAAAAGTTAATTGTTCGTTTTCGACGCTCATGGTAAGAATCTCCTCTGCTTTAATTTGTTTTGACTATTTACATTCAAATGTCAAGATAGTCTCGAAAGATTGGCTTAAACCTTTGAATACTGCGCTGATAAAATGATGAGAGAACTGAAACTTTTATATTCCATTGTTCGGATAAGTCATTCCACGATCGCTCATCGATTCTGCCAAGTGCGATCACCTGAAAAGTCACCTCCTCACGCTTTTCAACGTGAGCTTGCCTGAATTTTCCAGTGGGATCTTGCTCAATTAGTTCTCTGAGTTTTTCATATTCTCTATGACGAGGATGAGCAGTTTCGGGTTGCTCTAAGTTGTCGAGGTGAGTCGTACTAGATGGATCATCATTTTGATATACAGGTTTATCAAGAGATTCATCCCGAACTCGTTTCTTTTTGTGGTTTTTTTGAAAACGACGAATCTTTAGATGCTCCTCGCAGATGTCTTGAAACCGAAAACCGAGTGTTTCCCGAAACCAATGTAAAAGATGACCTTGAGCGGGATCGTATTCGTCAATTTTTTGGTCATACAATCGGAGAAAGACTTTCTGGATAGCTTCCTGCTGTAGTTCCATATAGATAGAATAGGGTAACTGATAGCTGTTTTGACAACTTGGCCGGGATTGCCAGATCACGTTCGTTAGCTTGGTTAAGTATTTCAGCCTATCCTTACTGCCTTTAGGATAACTTTTCGCCTCTAGTGCTAATTCATCCACTATCCTCTCTAGATCATCCATCGATTTTCTCCTTCCTTGCGAGATAGCTCCCTATATCTAATCGGCAGTCGTCTCCCAATTTACGCGGGAAAGTAGGATCGAGTCCATTTTTTTAAGAATTTTATCCGGTGGAGAGGTCGAAGAATTAGCGTTTAGCTGGCTGAAGTCTTTACCCTGTAGGATTTCTGGGCGCTTGTTCTCCTGGGGAGGCAGGGGGACGGAAGAGCGATTTCAAGGCGGGGAGGATTGAAGGGTAGAGAGCAGAGGTGTGGAATCCTGTAACAAAACTTCGCAAAACCAGCCTTTTATCGGGCGAAACCAGGTTCCTGATGGAGAAGGGGGTTATTGATTAGCCCGTATTGGTATCATTAGGCTGTATTGATTTCATCTTCGTCATCCATGATTTCTATGATATGTTGCCCGAACCATACAAATCCAAAGAACTGAAATACAATGATAAAAAATAACACGATAGTATTTGCGTTACATTGACTTTGTAGGTAAGTTACCAACAAATCCCATGCCGAACCCCCTGAATTAGAGGAGTTTTCTTTAGAAAGCTCCAGCAAGGAGCTTATAAGCTGTAAAAACTCTATACATAAGGGAGTAAAAAAACGCCAAAATGCTCCCCACAATAAACCATACAATATCACATACCATTGTTTGATATGAAATTTTGTGCGAAAGTAATCGAGTTCTTTATTAGCTCTGAAAGCCCAATTAATCCGCAAAGCATTGATCGCAAAAATTGGAATAAAAAGAATTGGAAAAAACTTTTTAAATGCCTGTCCTTTTTCAAACTCTTTTTCTTGATTGCGCTTGACAATACGACCAAGATGCTCTAGTTGAATACGAAGATCTTTGATATTTTTATAGGGCATGGAATTGTAACTCATGATAATCTCTCCTAAAAAAAATTGACAACTGGTGAAGTCTCCAAGACAACAAACTTAATATCGAGATGAACTCTTGACAGAGAAGTGATTGTTCTGTTTGTTCAACTCTTTTTGTAACTCGTCCCGAATAATCGATGACCATTGGGTGCTGTTAGACTTAACTTCGAGCAGATACTTTAAAGTCAACCGTCTTAATTTTGGGTCTGTCGGATTCAAGTTTAACTCTGTGTAATGACCCAGCACCAAGCAATTCAAGGATTTCATCCTGTCTTTACTTTTTGCAATGGTTCTTCCGAACTTGAGGTGATGAATGAGTTTGTTTAATAAAGGTCTTTTTTGTTCACCTTTATTATCGATCCTGTAATCACAAACTTTATCGAGTAAATTGTCAAGATAGTGCATTCCTTTGAGTAGGCGATCAAAAGGCTCGTGAATTTTTTCAAAGAGATCGTGAGCTTCTGGATTGAGCATAATATCTCTTAATCGATCCACGCCTTCCTTAATATCGTTTACAGCCCGATCTAAATTTGAGAGTAGGACGGAAATATAATTTTCTCCATGTAACCACTGTTGTAGGGGAGGATACTCGCAAATGCCGGTCTCGTGTACATTTTCTATCAGCAAGAATAGGAGATTACGTTGATACTCTTCTTGGGATACTGTTTCAATTTTCGGCTTCACAAGAGAGAGGCTATCGACAAAAGCAGGATATTCTAATTGTCCTGTTTCTCTAACATCCTCTAGAACCAACTGTAAAAGCAATAACTCATAGGATAGATGGCTTGTGCGAGATTTTATTTTAGAAGAGGGCTTCAACCTGTTCACCAAAGCATCGAAGAACTCGACGGGAGATCGAGAACGAGGCTCAAAAATAGTCATAAATTTCCCTTAGATAATGAATTGGATCACGAATTGTGATACGGGAGATTGCCAGATAAGCTTGTTAACTATCTTGATGATCGCTATTGTTTTTACCCTGCTTGTTTCTCAATCCATCGCCCACGGCATGAAAAAATTCTTCCTGTGCATTATGGAGAGAGCGATCAAATGTATCTGCAACAGAAGGCAAACGGCGATGTATCATTGTGAATGCAACAGCCATCGCTGTGGTGATTACACTTATACCTAGCCCGATTAGAGAAAATCCAAGAGAACCTACATTACCCGATAGTAATCTTTCATTAAAACTCGTTATCGCTATTTCAACGATTTTAACTCCCGAACGAATATTTCCCTGCTCTGTAAACTCGCTTGCATACAATTTAGGTTGGAACTGTTGAAGATAGACAATCGGTTTCCCTGCCTCGTCAATATTTGATTTTGTTTGGTTTAATGCTTTTTGTGCTTTAGCTATCTCTTCTTTACTTTCATGCTCTAATCTTAGAGATCGAGGGCAAAGAGGAAGTTGTGCCGTTGGTTGATTGTCCCAATAACTAGGCTTCACTCCAAAGGGACCGTTTAACTTACGATAGAAGGCATCACGACCGGGACTTGACTTTGGTAAGGACTGCCATTCTTTGAATTGTTCGTCACATTTTTGGATTAATTTCTGAGCGTCTTTTACTTTAGTTTCGGCTGTTCTAAGATTGCGTTCGTATTTAGGCAAAACGTTTTCTTTGACAATTTTGTCTGCATGATATTCGGCTAGATAGGTGCCATTGGTAACAATATCTGAACCATACCCAGAAATCAAGGTTAACAGAGCGCTCATGGCTACCCATCCAAAGGTCGCACCTCCTGCCAGTCGTTGATGTTTGTGACATCCAACCGCGGCAATTTCGGCTGTTTTGTTGCTAAATGTTTGAGCGATAACAGTAATTAATGCCGCAAAAAAGAAACCTAAAGGGCCTCCACCAACTGATAGGTAGGCTAAAGGAACAGCCGTTAAGGTATCCCAAATATTGGAGACGGATTGCACTGCCGCAACAGCCTTAGCCCGCATCACAAGCTGAGGATTAACCTTTACACGACCGTAGAGGCTGTTAGGTGGAACTATCAACAGATAACGTAAGAAAAACGAAATGTTTTTAGATAAGGAAGGCTCTTCAGAAATCACTATTTTCTTTTCCTTTGCCTTAGCAACAATGTCTTTGTATCGGGGATCATGTTCGATCCATTCTATAAATTTTTCGGGATTTTTAGAAGAATATTCTAAAAAATCCTGCAATTTTTTATCTGAAGAGGAATTCGGATAGTTTTGAGCTTCTGGAACATTATGGGTAGTCGTCATTGAATAAATCTCCTTGTTTCAGCCGCTGAATTTACATTGTTGATGAGTCGCTGTAGGCCCGTAGGGTGTTAGGAGTGTTCGGGCGATCGAACCGAATTTTTACCGAATTTCCTACCGCCCTACTCTCCTAAAAATTAATCTGACTTATTACGGGCGACTACGCAAACAAATCTTAAGAAACCATGAAGTCTTCTTCGGTAGGAAGATTGTAACTAGCAACTTGGGTTCAGTACCTAGGCTCAATTCATTACATCTGAGTCCGGAGTGCGAGGTAAACCTTGACTCTCTTGGACATTGGGTGAAAAATGTTCACCATTTTACATTCTGGGCGCAAACCTTGTCGGGCGCAAGCTTTGCGACCCTACAGGGGGCCGGGTGTTGGTGGTGGGGGCGTAGGCCCTACGCCCTTTCTTCGATCGGATTCGCCGATCACAATAACGCCAAGAGAGCCTAAACCTTAACCCTTGTTAGATATTGCTTAATTTCCTCCTCTCAACCACACACCAGCCATCCCCAGGGCAACATAGACGAATCCAGCACCAATCAAAGGAGGGTTCGCATTGAATAGCCCGATGGCAATTAACACAACCCCAAATAAAAATAAAAATGGACCGAAGAGAAACAAGAGGAACCAAGAAAGGAAGAGGCCAGCAATCAGATACACTACCTGTTGCCCAAAATTTTGTTGCCCGTTATTGCTAGGTTGAGTGCTTGTCGATTGGGCGAGGAGAGGACTATTGAGCGAGTCAGGCTTCATACTAGGACTAGAACCTTTTGCGAGGGCGATGTAGGAGTTTGATGAAGAGGGGAAACGAAAATTTGCATCCACTACCGAGGCTTGTACAGATTGATACTCTAGGGAGATTAGCAAGGAAATAACGACCATTAGCCAAAACAATTTTTGGGGCATGGTTTTTCGCTGAACTTTGAATAAGGCTTGAATTTTTTGTGCGTTCATAGAATTCCTCTGTGGGTAAGGACAACGGAATTTTCGATGGATAATTAGGACGAGCATTCACCAATACGAGAAGAGAGATCGAGCTAGATACTGGCTTCGATTAATCTTCTCTGATGTATTAGTAAAATGGTTTATAGTACGGTTCTTTGTGGTACGCTTATAGTCTCGCAAGGGGTTCGGAGTGTTCGGGCGATCGAACCGAATTTTTACCGAATTTCCTACCGCCCTACTCTCCTATCTGACCTGTGACCCGCGATTACGCAAACAAACCTTAAGATCATGAAGTCTTTTTCGGTAGGCCGATTTACAATTGAATCAATCCCTGACGCTCGATAACAACTCCCAAAGAAATAGTCATGGCTTGATATAGATCTCCAAAGTTACCGATCGAATGAGTCGAGGTAGCGTATCGACTAATCGAAGACAGTTGGGAACTAGCCGAACTCCCTACACCGATCACTGACAAACAAAGATTAGAGTTCAGAAAATAACTCAGATCTTGTAACCTAGTATTCGAGTTATTATCACCCCCGTCCGTGATAGCGAGGACAAGTTTTAAATATTGATAGGGAAGATAGCTGTCCATTGTTACCAACTCGGAAGAGGCGATTTTAATCGCATCGTATAGAGCGGTACTACCACCATCATTTCGTAGGTTATTAACCCACTGACATAGGGCGGCTACATGACTTTCGTTGTCCATTTTAACCACATTTAAAGGCTGAGGCGGTCCGAAAATATTTCGACGATCTTTAAAAGCGGTAACGGATACAAAATCGGAAGGTAAACCGGGTAAAGATCGACCTCGTAGATGAGTGGCGACCAGAAATTTGATTAGTTGATCCTTGCCAATCGCAAAATCTCGATTGGAAATGGAGGCCGTACAATCGACGGTAACTCCTAGTAGCCAAGGGACGGGAATTTGGAAAGCTTGTACTTCTCTATGATATAAATGCATTGGGTAAGCCTCTACTCGTTTTTTCTTTTGCCAATGGACACCTATGGTGGAAGATTTTCAGAAAAAAGGAACTTTGAACTTTGAATCTCCCTTGTTTTTCTATCGTTAGTTTTCATAAGAATTATGCAAAATCGATCATAAAGTTTTGTCAAAAATTGACACGAACCTCTGAGAAACGATAGTTCACAGCCGAATGGGCATTTCCGCTACGGGGAGTGAGCGGTAAGCATTTAGCCACGAATTCTCTAGGAACAAGGAAAATCTACTTTCCCCCCCCTATTCGTATATCTAAGCGAGTCTGGACAAATACGCGAAAACCAATAGTAAGAAATTCTCAAGTCTTCCGAAAAAAAGCGAGGTCAGGAGACCTGTAAAGCTTGTAATCCTCGACGTGGACTACGGGGTTTACTTCTGAGAGGGGGACAAGCGAGCTAGAAGGTAGATAGGGCAAGCGATATAGCTCTTTGTCCTTTGATGTAATCCTTCAACCGATAGCGGCTAATTTGCATTAGCTCTTCTATATTTTTTGGGAACATTTGATGTAGCTGGAGCCAATGATAGAGATGTTGACCCACATAAAAACTGCTGTGTCTGCGTTGACCTTTATATCTT
>NZ_JAPZRB010000172.1:0-2009 GCF_027531105.1 Microcystis sp. LE18-22.4A | reverse complement strand
TACCAGATATGGGAGTGATCAGGGGTAAATTCAGGGACTTTTTCCCTGAAAATTAGGTAATTGACCCCCTCAAAATCGGTAAAACCCCACACCCCACACCCTACACCCTACACCCTGCCCCTAGGAAAAACTTTTTCAGCAGACCCTAAATAGACGGATGAAACCCGATAAAATCATCATCGGTTGGCGAGAATGGCTGGATTTACCTGATTTAGGCATTACCAAAATAAAGGCCAAGATTGATACAGGCGCTCGCTCCTCGGCCCTACACGCTTTTCATCTCCATCCTTTTCGAGATGGCGATCGCAATTGGCTGCGCTTTCAAGTTCATCCCTACCAAAAAGATAGTCACCACACTGTCACCACCACCGCAGAAATCCTCGAATGGCGACAGATAAAAAATTCTGGGGGTCAAAGTCAACTACGTCCCGTTATTAGAACGAGTGTATTACTTGGTGGTCGTCAATGGGCGATCGAATTAACCTTGACTAATCGCGATGTCATGGGTTTTCGGATGTTATTAGGACGAGAAGCGCTGAAAAAAGGCTTTCTTGTCCATCCGAATAAGTCTTTTTTACTGAGTTAAGTTATATTTAGGGTTTGCGGCAAAAAGTTTTTCCTGGGGGCAGGGTGTGGGTTTTACCGATTTTCAGGTGGTCAATTACCTAATTTTCAGGGAAAAAGTCCCTGAATTTTCCCCCCGATCACTCCCAGGGCCGGTACTTTTTGATTGACAAAAAGTCTAAAGATATTATCCAACAAGGTTTTTAGATTTATTCAGCCAGCCCTAAGTAGGGAGGCACAATTATTTGTAGGACGGGTTAGCGGTAGCGTAACCCATGCGGGCGTTGGGTTTCATGCTTCAACCCAACCTACGTTCATCTTATATTTAATTCCACCCACCTACTTAATACTGTTGACTGAAAACTCAAATCTGATAACTGATCACTGATCACTGATATATGTCTAATAGTTGGTGGGAAATTACGGTTTTGTGCGAACCTAGTCTCGAAGAAACGGTTTTCTGGAGACTGGAAAATTTTGGCTGTTCGGGAACGGCCACTGCTAAAAAACAATCCTCTTTAGAGGTTAAGGCCTATATACCAGAAATTAAAGCGCAATTGCCCGATTTAGAGGCACTAAGCCTCTGCTTAAAGGAAGATGCTTTGATTTTAGGTTTTCCCGAACCTGTCAGCCATTGGCAGTTAATGGACGAGGAAGACTGGGCCAGCAGTTGGAAACAACATTGGCAAATTAGCGAGATCGGCGATCGCTTTTTGATCTGTCCTGCTTGGTTAAATCCCCCCGAAAATAACCAGAGATTGGTGATTAAAATTGACCCCGGTTCCGCTTTCGGCACGGGAACGCATCCAACCACGCAATTATGTCTAGAATCCCTAGAAATGCGTTTAAGTAGCCATCCAGAGCCTAAAATTATCGCCGATATCGGTTGTGGTTCCGGCATACTGGCGATCGGGGCGATTTTATTGGGGGCCAAAAAAGTTTATGCTGTCGATACAGATCCGCTGGCGGTGAATGCGACGCGCAGTAATCGCCATCTCAACCGAATTAACCCCGAAAATTTAGCTATTAATCAGGGTAGTGTCGAGGAGTTATTAGAATTAATTCCCGATGGTGTCGATGGCATCGTTTGTAATATTTTAGCCGAGACAATTATCGCTTTAATGCCCGAAATCAACCGTCTAGCAAAACCCACCACTTGGGGAATTTTAAGCGGCATCCTCGTCACCCAAGCACAAGCAGTTACAGATATTTTAGAACCCCAAGGCTGGACAGTGGCTGCCCTGTGGAAACGTCAAGAATGGTGTTGTCTTCAAATTCGTCGCGCTCTGGATTAATATAGCTATTGGGACTTAAACAAATTTCAAGCCCAAATAAAGCCTAAACTGGCTTTGTAAGCGGCAAACACATCCCGATTCTCGGTCAGCCACTCAAAGAAACGGAAAGACATCGCTGTCCGAAAAGCTGCCAAGGCTTCCACAAAAGTG
>NZ_JAPZRB010000477.1:0-4913 GCF_027531105.1 Microcystis sp. LE18-22.4A | reverse complement strand
GCGAAGGTTACATGATATCAGCCAGACTTGGAAACTATCTCATCAAATTAGTCCCCCCATAGAACCCCCTTGAGCCATCTGGCACACTTTTCTCTTTTTGTCAAATTTTATGTTAAGAAAGATGTGACTAATGGATAGCTTGATAAGGGGGGCAGGGGGGATCGAACCCAAAATCCATTTTTAATTTAATTAAAACCAGCTACTTACCATTTTTCAAAAATCAATAGCTTGATTTGCCTCAATCATCAACTGTTGTCGGCGTTTTTTTCTGTTTCATCAGTAACTAAATCAGGATGAATTCTTTTTGCCACCTCTCGATACAGCTTCTTGAGACTATCTGAGGGACGAAAACCCCTAGAAGACTCCAGATAAGCCATATATTCGGTAATCTGTGCCTCGATATGCTCTAATTCCGCATAACGACTACCGATAATCTGAGTGTACTCTCGTTCAAAATTATGTAATTCAGCGTTTAAAGTGGTTAAATCTAGCTCTTTCTGCACTAATTCCGTCTCTAAGTCCGCTAATTCGAGACGTTTGCGCTCTAATTCCTCTTCTTCTGGGCTTTGTCGATAGACTAAACCGCCACTCATCTTCTTGTCCTAATTCCAGTTGATAGTCTTATTATAATTATAGTTCCCAAAATTAGACAAAAATTTTCTAGTAACCAACGAAATTTTTAATCGTTATCATCAAAAAAATTAAATCTTTATTGTCCAATGCACAAGTTATACTATTTGTCAATATTTTTGTACTAATTGCCACATAATACAAATGCTCGCTATAATAGAATTAAGTTGTTGACATTTTCTAGTTTTCACTTTTTACTTAGTCTTATGGTTTCGCGACTAGATAAAACTAACGTCACTAAAATTATCTACCCCGATAGCGATGGTCAACCCCTGGCCGATAATACCCTGCAATTTCGTTGGATTACGACAATTAAAACTAATTTAGACTGGCTATTTCGCCAGCAGTCTGATGTCTTTGTTGCGGGGGATTTACTTTGGTATCCTGTGGAAAATGATAATAAACTGCGTCAAGCACCGGATATCATGGTGGTTTTTGGGAGACCAAAAGGGGAAAGGGGTTCCTATCGACAATGGCTCGAAAATAATATTAGTCCCCAGGTGGTTTTTGAAATCCTCTCTCCGGGTAACACCCTCACGGAAATGGCCAAAAAACAGCTATTTTATCAGCGTTATGGGGTCGAGGAATATTATCTTTATGATCCCCATAAAAACGATGCCAGTGCTTGGATAAGAGGCGAAAATCAGCTAGAAATTCTGGAAACTCTCGATAATTGGGTTAGTCCCCGTTTAGGAATACGTTTTCAGTTAGGAGAACCGGAAATGTCGCTTTTTTATCCCGATGGACAAGCTTTCACTAGCTATAATGAGGAAAAACAACGAGCGGAACGATTAGCCAATAAACTGCGGGAATTAGGCCTTAATCCTGACGAAATCTAAGTTTATCTCTTAATCGCAGTTTAAAGTTAATATTTGTTAAGAGACAAGTAAAAAATAGCCATTGGGCTATAGGTATTTTCAGTATGATAAATTCATACTAAGTCCGTTGAGTGCGGATTTAGTATAATATTGTCAACATACCAAGACAAAAAAAGGTGGGACTTGCCCACCTTTATCACTAAACTATTGTCCTTTCTCCACTGCTGCCACCATCAATAAAGTTTTGAGGACAGAATCAGGATTAAGACTGATGGAATCGATGCCTAATTCCACTAAAAATTGAGCAAATTCGGGATAATCACTGGGAGCTTGACCACAGATACCGATTTTGCGATTATGGGCTTTAGCGGTTTCAATGGCCATTTTCACCATGCGTTTAACTCCCTCATTCCGTTCATCAAAAAGATGGGCAACTAGGGCAGAATCCCGATCTAATCCTAAGGTTAATTGGGTCAAATCATTAGAACCGATCGAAAATCCGTCAAACACCTGAGCAAATTGGTCGGCAAGAATTACATTACTTGGTAACTCACACATCACATAAACTTGCAAACCATCAACCCCGCGTTCGAGACCATTTTTCGCCATTTCTTCAAGGACTCTCATCCCTTCTTCGGGGGTACGACAGAAAGGAATCATCGGAATCACATTAGTTAATCCCATTTCTTCCCGGACCATTTTCAGCGCCCGACATTCCAAAGCGAAAGCCTCGCGATAATTAGGATCAGTATAACGGGAAGCGCCGCGCCAACCGATCATCGGGTTTTCTTCCTTGGGTTCAAAGGGTTTGCCACCCAATAAATTAGCGTATTCATTGGATTTAAAATCGGACATCCGCACAATTACATCTTTGGGGTAGAATGCGGCTGCAATCATGGCAATTCCCCGGGCCAATTTATCGACGAAAAATTGGGGTTTATCCTCGTAGTGTTTGGTTAATTCGGCGATTTGGTCTTTTACGTCTCCTTCTTCCAATTCGTGGAATTTCAGCAAAGCACTGGGGTGGGCCTGAATATGGTTAGCGATAATAAACTCTAGACGGGCTAAACCGACCCCTTGGGCAGGAATATCGGCAAAAGCGAAGGCTTTTTCGGGATTACCGATATTCATGAGGATTTTTGTCCGAGTTTGGGGCAAATTGTCCAGGGGAGTTTCAATAATTTCAAAGGGTAGCAATCCGAGGTAAACTTTCCCTTCATCCCCTTCCGCACAGCAAACGGTGACTTCCTGACCGGTTTTAATCGTTTCCGTGGCATTATTGCAACCCACGATCGCCGGAATGCCCATTTCTCGTGCGATAATAGCGGCATGGCAAGTACGACCACCCTGATTAGTAACGATCGCGCTTGCTTGTTTCATAATCGGTTCCCAGTCGGGATCCGTGCGATTGGTGACGAGAACTTCTCCCGGTTTAAAGTTGTTGATTTTATCTACACTGAGGATGACTCTGGCTTTTCCTTGACCGATTGCTGCACCTACACTTCGTCCCACCGCTAAAACTTGACTTCTTTGCTTAATTTCGTAGGATTTAAGGATATTAGCGGCTTTTTGCGATTGTACGGTTTCTGGACGGGCCTGAACGATAAAGAGTTCTCCCGTGATCCCATCTTTTGCCCATTCGATGTCCATGGGGGTGTAGGTTCCGCGCACTTGCGAGTAATGTTCCTCGATTTGGGTCGTCCAACGGGCTAAAGTGAGGATTTCTTGGTCACTAATGCAGAATTGATCCTGTTCTAGCTTGTTAACTCGGATATTCTTGGTTAGACGCGATCCCCCATCATCGTAGATCATCTTGATGGCTTTACTGCCGAGGCGTTTGTCGAGGATGGGTTTGTAACCGTTTTTAAGAGTGGGTTTAAAAACCAGATATTCGTCGGGGTTAACGGCTCCTTGCACGACATTTTCCCCTAAACCGTAGGCTGCCGTGATTAAAGTGGCATTTTTGAACCCTGTTTCCGTATCGATGGAAAACATCACCCCGGAGGTGGCTAGATCTGAACGCACCATTTTTTGGACACCGACGGAAAGGGCGACGGCAAAGTGATCGAAACCGTTATGATGACGGTAGGAAATAGCGCGATCGGTGAATAAAGAGGCAAAACATTTATGGCAAGCTTCTAAAACTCCCCTTACCCCTTGCACGTTGAGATAGGTTTCCTGTTGTCCGGCAAAACTCGCTTCTGGTAAGTCTTCGGCAGTGGCGCTTGAGCGAACGGCCACATCTATGGAATGATAGAGATCATCGCCATAACGTTCACAGAGTCGGCGATAGGCAATAGCGATCGCATGACTTAAATCATCGGGGAACGGTGTATTGAGAATTAATGTGCGTGCTTGTTTACCTTTTTCTTGCAAGTTTTGGACATCGTTTTCGTCTAAATCTTGGAAAATTTGTCTTAATTGTGCGTCTAGTCCGGCTTTTTCGACAAAGTGACGGTAAGCGTAAGCGGTGGTGGCGAATCCTGTGGGGACATTAATCCCTTTCGGGGTTAATTGTTGGATCATTTCGCCTAATGAGGAGTTTTTCCCACCGACTAATCCCACGTCTTTGCTGTCTACTTCTTCAAACCACAGAATTAATGCTTGTTCTCTAGAGGTTCTCGCAACATCTTGTAGTAGCATCATAAGTATTTTTACCTCTGTACTTTATACTTTCAGTTTAGCGACATACCATCTTCAAAAACCCTTGAGTTTGATATTTATTTACAAAACTATATAATAGCAAACTCAGCTACGATCACCCTATCTCTAAAGGGTTTAATTGTCTAGCTACTTAACACAAAAATTAACAAACTAATCAGGAGTCTCAACAGTAACTTTCCTCAATGATAGCCTTAGTTATCTCAAAATAGTTACAGCAGTTATCTCAATGGTGAGATAGGAAGTTTTCGTTTTGGGGAGTCGGTCGTCAGCAGTCAGGAGTCAATACCAAATTAGGTTATACTTTTTTTTATGAGAAGGGCTGTAATTTAGCTTTAGGCATTTTCAAGGTCTGATAATAGTTCTTCTTCTGTTAAGTCAATCATCCCTACGCCAAAATCGGTCAATCTCAATAAAAAATTAACCCTATCCACTCCTAATAAATTGGCAGCCATACCCGATGAAATACGTTTCATCTCAAAGAGTTTTACTACCATAGCCCAAGTTGCTTCTCTCTCGAATTCCTCGCGGTTTTTTTGAAGAAAGTCGGGTAAATTTTCAGGATAATTTATGGTGAGTTGTAAAGTCATATATCGTGCTATATTTGTCCCATTTTTCTAGGTTGGATTTCACCTAGTTTAGCTCCATCCAACCTAGATTTATTTAGGGTTTGCTGAAAAAGCTTTTCCTGGGGGCAGGGTGTGGGGTGTGGGGTGTGGGGTGTGGGGTTTTACCCATTTTCAGGGGGTCAATTACCTAATTTTCAGGGAAAAAGTACCTGAATTTTCCCCCCAATCACTCCAA
>NZ_JAPZRB010000525.1:0-25306 GCF_027531105.1 Microcystis sp. LE18-22.4A | reverse complement strand
CCTGGTGTCTTTAACGTGATGGCACCACTCCGATTCCATCCCGAACTCGGTTGTGAAACTTCACCGTGGCCAAGATACTTGTCGGGTTGCCGACCGGGACAATAGCTCGATGCCAGGATTATTCTTTCCTACCCCTCAATCCGACAAGATTGGGGGGTTTGGCTTTTAGGAAAAATCAGAGGATTTTAAATCTAAACCTCGCTCAAATATTGTATCTATGGCTAACATTTCTCCGTCGCTAGTCATAAATTTATGATCTTTGGTTGCTTGGATAGTTTGCCCATTTTCTAGGGTGTATTCAAAGACTTCTTGTAAACCTCGCTCGTGCCATTGAGAGATTGGTTGACTATAAACAAAACCATTTTGGTCAACAGTATAAACAGTGCAGTTAATTTCTTCGCTCACAATTTTAGCAATTGGTAATAATCCGTATTCCTCAGTTAAAATTAACGTCTCACCTCCTAGACAATATTCGGCAAAATTTACCATCTGTTCAAAGAGATTTTCAGCGATTCTTTTTTCCACACCATTTTTAGCAGCACCATCGATAAACATCTCCCTTTGTTTCTGCATTTCGGAGGCTTTTTTCTTACCCATTGCTCGACGCAATAGATCCGCTTCTCCTAGGGAATAACCGGCTAAATCCTGCGCCATTTTCATAATCTGTTCTTGATAGACTAAAACTGCGTAGGTTTCCTTAAGAATTGGTTCCAATAAAGGATGATCATAACGAATGGGTTCTCTACCGTGTTTTCTGCCAATAAAGAGAGGAATTAATCCCGCATCTAAAGGACCGGGGCGATAGAGTGCTAAGATTGAAGATATGTCCTCAATACCCGATGGTTTTAACTCTTTAACTATCTGTTTCATCCCCGATGATTCTAACTGGAAAATACCTTCTAAATCCCCTTCTTCTAGTAATCCGTGGGTTTTGAGAATATCGGGAGGTAGTTTTTTATGTTCCCCTTTAGCCCGAATTTGCAGGGCTTTTCTTTCATCTAAAGGCAATTGTTCGAGATCAATATCTATACCCTGATTTTGTTTAATTAAATCGGCGGTTTTTTTCAAAGTGGTTAAATTTCTTAACCCTAAAAAGTCCATTTTTAACAATCCCAATGATTCTAAATCCTCCATGAAATATTGGGTAATTACCGCCCCATCATTATTTTTCTGGAGGGGAACCACTTCATCTAAAGGTTGGGAAGAAATGACGACTCCCGCGGCATGAACTCCGAAGGTTTTGTTAGTACCTTCGATACGAATTGCCATATCTAACCAATGACGCACATGGGGTTCCGTATCGTATCTTTCTTTAAATGCTGGTTCGGGAGTTTCATCGGAAATCATCACTTTTAAAGGTGTGGGTTTACCGCGAGAAACGGGAATCATTTTCGCCATTTTATCCGATTCGGCGTAGGGAATATCTAACACCCGCGCCACATCTTTTAAGACAGCTTTTGATGTCATGCGGTTAAAAGTAATGATTTGGGCAACATTAGCCTCCCCGTATTTTTCCGTGACGTATTGGATCATTTCATCCCGTCTCTCGATACAGAAATCCGTATCAATATCAGGCATAGATTTCCGTTCAGGATTGAGAAAACGCTCAAATAATAAACCGTGATGAACGGGATCAATATTGGTTATTTTTAAAGAATATGCTACCAAAGAACCCGCCGCAGAACCGCGTCCTGGACCGACGGGAATATCATGATCTCTAGCATATTTTATATAGTCCCAAACGACGAGAAAATAGGTAGAAAATCCCATTTTCTGTAGCATTTTTAATTCGTATTCAAGCCTTTCTTTGTAAACAGGCTCAATCTCGTGACGAGAAGGACATTTTAATCTTTCTAGTAATCCTAACCAAGCAATTTCTTCTACATAACTATCAGCAGTATGTCCCGCAGGAACTGGATAGTTAGGTAGTCTCGGTTCATTAAATATGTTATAAGGTTCGACTTTTTCTGCTACTTCTAAGGTGTTATTAATCGCTTCTTCAATCACATCTTCGGGCAGATGATCACGGAAAAGTAAACGCATTTCATCAGCAGATTTTAAGTATTCTGTACCGCTATAACGGAGGCGTTTGTCTTCAGTAATTAACTTGGCAGTTTGAATACAAAGCAAGGCATCGTGGGCCTCTACATCGTAACAGGAAATAAAGTGAGAATCGTTAGTAGCAACTACTTTAATTCCTAATTCTTTAGCAATTTTAACTATTTCTACATTGACGATCCGATCTTCTTTAGAACCGTGGTCTTGAATTTCTAAATAAAAATCATCACCAAAAAGTTTTTTATACCATTTAGCCGTTTCCTTAGCCAGTTTCCTGTTATTAGCTAAAATCGCTTGGGGAATCTCTCCACCCAAGCAAGCACTGGTAACTATCAATCCTTCGTGGTATTGTTGGAGTAACTCTTTATTGATACAAGGACGAGCAAAAATACCTTTACCTTGAATACCTTTCAGATTAGAAATAGTAGTTAATTTAACCAGATTTTTATAGCCTTGGGTATTTTTTGCTAAAACAACTTGATGATATTTTCGGTGGCGAAGATTGACTTCAATATCGCCATTGACTACATACATTTCATTGCCAATAATTGGTTTTATTCCCTTATTACGGCAGGTTTTAATTAATTCGATCGCACCATACATGACTCCATGATCGGTTAAAGCGATCGCTGGTTGTCCTAATTCGATCGCTCGATCAATTAGTGCCGGTAATTGGGAAGCACCATCAAGTAAGCTATAATCACTGTGAATATGTAAACCGACAAAAGACATAGTTTTTCAGGAAAAAGTGACCAGGAAAAGGGGAAAAAAACCAGAATTTACTTACTTTTAATTTTCAGCAATCACAGTCTACTTTTAGGGTTGATTGAGAATCCTATAGGGGAAAGAACTTTCTTCTAAATTAAACCATTGTTCTCGCAGTTTCTGGTTATCATTGCTGCCGACGACAGTATCAACAAATTTTTTCCATTCGGGATCGTTTTTGGGTAAAATACAGCCATAAAGTTCGGTGGTAATCGGTTGACGGGGTAGTAGCACAAATTGTCGCGGATCCTGTCCTTGTTTAACGATTTCCCCCAGCAGAAGAATTCCATCACTAACCACTGCTTTTACTTCTCCCCTTTGTAATTTTGCCACTGCTTCACTTCGATCACTGACAGCTTGCCAATTAGCCAGAGGATATATATAACGAATAATACTATCGGTGGTGGTGTGGGGAATATAGGCGATCGCAACTGCCGCTAAAGTGTTATTAATATCTATTTTATCAACATTTTCCCTTTTAGTTAGAAATTGCGCTCCTGTCATAAAATAGGGAATAGAAAAATTAACCTTTTCTAGTCTTTCTTCCGTAATTGTTGCCGCATTACAGGATAAATCTACTTGTCCCTGTTCCACTTGCTGAAAACGATTATTAGTCGTCGCTTCTATAAAGGTTATTGTAATCGGTTTACCTAATTCTTGTGCTAATCGACGTTGGACTAAGCGCATTAATTCCACTCCGTAACCTGTCCATTGTCCCGTTTTCTCATCGATATAACTAAAGGGAGTAGCATCTTTTCTGGCTGCCGCTTTTAATTCTCCCGTGCGAGCAATTCTTTGTAAAACTGTTTCTGCCAAGGCTGATAAATGTAGGTTATTTATCAGTAAAAGACCTAGAAAAATAAACCAAAAGTTTTTAGACATATCAAGAAAGCAAGAAGAGGAAAGGAGATAGGGAGAAAAAAGCTAACGGCCGATGTGCGATTAGCAAATGCTGCTATATTTTAACTAGAGCTTGCTGAATAAATCTAAAAACCTTGTTGGATAAGACTTTTAGACCTTTTTAAAATCCAAAAGTGCCTCGTCTGGGAGTGATCAGGGGGAAAATCCCTGGACTTTTTCCCTGAAAATTAGGTAATTGAACAGATGAAAATCGGTAAAACCCTACACCCCACACCCCACACCCTACACCCTACCCCCACCGAAAAACTTTTTGCCGCAAACCCTAACTACGATCCTCGAATAATCCACTCAAACGTTCTACTTCTGTTTGTGCTGTGTACATAGGAGTTCCAGCCAGAATTCCGGTAACATTGCGGAAAGGTTGACCGATGTGCATACCTTGATGATCGATCGAAAACTCACGAATATCCTTATCGTGCATAGAGCCGCGCATTTTTAAAACAGTGATACCGCGGCGCATTTCTCCATACATTTCCACATAACGCAGCAGAATAATTGAATCGGTAATTGTAGAAATATGCGCTTCTGTGATCGAGGAACCTCCTAATAAAGTGGGAGTGGTGGAAGTAAATAATCCTCCCACCTCTTTTTGCTTAATAAAAGAAGTCAAACCGATAATAAATTCCCGAAATCCTTTCAGATTAGAAACCCTTTCTAAAGCAGATAAACTATCTACTGCCACTCGATTAGGTTGAAACTCCTCGATAATTTCCTTCATCATAATTAAATGATTTTCTAAACCCGTAGTTTCGGGATAACGGCAGACTACCTTTAATTTACCTTCCTTTTCCATGCGGTCATAATCCACACCCCAACCGGTAGCATTTCTAAATAACTGTTCGCGACTTTCCTCGAAGGCAAAAATTAAACATCTTTCCCCATTGGTTACTCCCCCGGCCATAAATTCTGTCACCATCAGGGTTTTTCCTGTTCCTGTGGCTCCCGAAACCAAAATAACCGAATCGCGGAAGAAACCACCCCCACACATTCTATCGAGTTCCAGACTGCCGGAAGTAATACGAATATTAGAGGATTTTTGTTCTAATTCAATGGCTGATAAAGGAATAATCACGGCCCCTTTGTTGGGAATAATTGTAAAAGGAAATTCTCCTTTTTGGTGATCGGTTCCCCGATATTTTAAAATTTCGATCGTCCTTCTTCTTTTCTCATCGGTTAAAACGTTGCGTAAAATCACCACATTATCGGCCACAAACTCCTCCACCCCATAACGACTGATTTCGCCGTATTCTTGGGTTCTTTCTGCGGTCATAATCGCTGTTACTTCCAATTCTCGCAAAGCGGTTGCCAGACGAAAAAGATCACTTCTCACTTGAGCGCTATCACTTAAATGGCTGAAAATTGCGCCTAAAGAATCCATAGACACCCGTTTGGCTTTATTTTTGCGGATAGCAAACTCAATGCGAGCGATTAATGCGCCTAGGTCGTATTCTCCCGTCACCATCGGCTTTTCTTCCGGTTGGGGGGAAGCATCAACAAAGGCCCATTGACGATTCTCCTCCCACTGCCGGATATTCCAACCAAAACCACCCATATTTTTTCTTAGTGCTTGGGGTGGCTCCTCGAAGGTGACAAAAACGCCATTTTCTCCATTTTTGATGCCTTCTGCCAGAAATTGACAGGCAAAAACCGTTTTAGCACTTCCTGCCGTCCCCGCTATCAAAGTCGCTCGTCCTTTCGGTAATCCCCCTTCCGAAAGAAAATCAAAGCCGGGGATTCCTGTTTCTAACTTCTCAATCAACTCTAGGGGATTATTTTGCGTCATTTAAGTTCTCTATGAAAACGAGCCAATGTTTATTGTACCTATTTCAGTGACCGGCGATACCAGAAATTTATCCCTAGTTTGAGAGTTTGAGCATTGGTAATAAAATTTCCAAGACTTATTTTAAATGCAGGACAGCTTCACCCAAGCATAAAGAGATTGGTTATATTCAAGGGAAACTCTATAAGCAGGTAAATCTCAGCCACAATTAACCAAAACAACAGCTAACTAATAGTTAGAATCAAAGTAAGTTTTGTCTTTAGTTGATTAATACTATCCTTGACAACTTTGATAGAGTTTAAGGTATAATCATAGGTAAGCCGAATATTTGTCATACTTATTTGCTCTACTATGGAACATACAACCGATAATAATCAAAATCAGCAAAAAACCGACAATCAACAAGAGAAAACAGCAACAGGGAAGAAACCCATCCTAAAGATTGATCCTAATAAAACTATACCCTACATACAGGAAGGAATCAAACCGAAAAATAGATAAATTCTGTTTATTTCAGGGTTCCTTGAGATGCGCCATCATTTGACGCATCTCAAGGAAAAATCAAGTAAATTTATCTAACTATAAAGGAACTTTAGTAATCCAATCTTGATACTTTGGTTCCTGATTGAGAACGATAGAACTTAACTTTTCTTTTAACTGATAAGTAATCGGTTTAGCCGCGGGTAAAGAAAAAGTTTCAATCCTTTTAATCGGAGTAATTTTCGCCGCAGTGCCACTTAAAAACACCTCATCAGCGATAAATAACTCCGTCTTATCTACGGGTCTTTCAATAACCGGAATACCCAAATCCCGCGCGATAGTTAAAACACTATCTCTAGTAATACCCTCTAGGATATCTTGGTCAAAACTAGGAGTAATTAGCTGACCATTTCTGATGATAAAAATATTCATTCCCGTCGCTTCACAGACTTTACCTTGAGAATTCATTAAAATTGCCTCATCAAACCCCGATTCTACCGCTTCCGTTTTTGCTAAAGCAGAAGTGATATAAGCGGCGCTAATTTTACCTCGCAACGGGAAACTTCTATCCTCTTGACGATACCAAGAACTAATCCGACAATTAACCCCATCGGCTGCTAAATAATCATCCATTTCTAGACCATAGACGAGAAAATCCTTCTCGATACCATGCAATCGCGGGGCAATTCCCAACCCCGAACTATAGACAAGGGGACGAATATAAAAAGGTCGATTACACTGATTCTTTTTAACAAAATCGATAATTATTTGATAGATTTTATCGGCAGGAATCTCGTAATTAAGAAACTTAGCACTTTGACTTAAACGCTGACAATGACGTTCCAATCTAAATAATAATATCTGTCCAGGATTGCTAGGGTCGGGAGTACCTCGTAAACCACCGAAAGCGGCAGTTCCGTAGTGTAGTGCGTGGGTAGCAACGGATAACTTTGCCTCAGTAAAAGGGATAAATTTATTCTCAAAATAGGCGAGAGGAAGGAAAGGAATTTCGGCGGTAATAGACATTTTTTTGTTGATTTAACCAAGAATTAAACGGGATTTACCCATGCGGAAAAATTTTGTTTCTGGCTATTAGAAGGATTTTCTACCCTGATAATTTCATAGCGAATCGTCTGCGGGGCAGCCAGTGGAACAGCAAGGGTTCGCAATTCATCGAGATGAAAGACTGTTATCTGAATAATATCACCTGTGCGGTAGTCTTTTAATCTTTCGTTTAACTGTTCCGCCGTCACCCGCAATCCATCGATAGCCAATAACTCATCATCAGCATTAATTCCCGCTTTTTGGCAAGGGGAACCCATCTCGACAAATTTAATTATTTCTTTACCCGCTTCACTCTGTAGCCGCATTCCCAGATAAGGTATCGTCTCCCCATTGTCAACACCCCGCAGATAGAGTCCAAAAGGTTCAAGATATTGATTAAAGGGTAATTCTGCCAAACCGTCGATATAACGCTGGTAGAAGTCGCTTAAATCCACCCCCGCAGCCGATTCGAGAATTGCTTGCAATTCCCCATCGGTATAGCCAATCTCCTCTTTACCGAAATGTTGCCACATCGAGCGTAAAACATCATCGAGGGAACGACGGTTATCGGTGTGGGTGCGAATTAGTAAATCCAGAAGCAGCGACAATAATTCCCCCTTGAGATAGTAGGAAATTTGACTATTATCGCTATTACTATCCCGTCGGTAGAGTTTTATCCAGGCATCGAAACTCGCTTCGCCTAGAGGTTGGACAAGACGACCGGGTATATTGAGATAACGGGTGATTTCTTTGCTTAAAAGCTCTAAAAAAGTCTTACTATCGTATATTCCCGCCCGTAGAGGGATTACTATATCGTAATAACTGGTGGTTCCTTCGGCAAACCAGAGGGAAGAAGTATAATTTTCTGCATCATAATCGAAGCTTTCTAAAGCTTTTGGGCGAATACGCTTGATATTCCAGAGATGAAAGAACTCATGGGCGACTAATTGCAGAAAACGATTATATTTATCCTTATCTCGTAATCCCAAACGCATATAGTTAAGGGTACAGGAATTTTTATGTTCTAGTCCCCCGTAACCAGCCGCCGAAAGATGTAGCAAAAAGAGATAATTATCATAAGGGAGTCCACCGAACATAGCCGACTCGGTTTGAATAATTTTAGTGGTATCGGCGATAATTTGACTAGGATTGGCGTTTCCCCGTCCCCAGATAGCTAATTGATGGGGTTTTCCCTCGACGACAAAATCGTATAACTGATGAATCCCCACCTCCACAGGACTGTCCACCAGGGTATCAAAATCGGGAACGTGAAAGGTGTTTTTCTGTCCGGGTAAAGATTTTAAGGCAGTGGTAACGCGCCAATCGCCATGGGGGGGGATAATTGTCAGGGTGAGGGGATGTTTTTGATAATCGGGGATGTAGAAAAATAAAGCAGCCCCGTTGAAGTAACCGTGAGTATCATCGAGATGGTTGGTTCTGACGGTTAAATCGTGGGCAAAAACGCGATATTTGACTGTTATTTCTGAACTGTCACCATTGTCAATCTGCCAGTGATTTTTAGCAACTTTGCGACTGTTGAGGTTAACAGCTTGAAAATCTTGGACTAAACGGGAGTATTCCCGCACTAGATAGGAACCGGGAGTCCAAACCGGCATTTTTAGGTTTAAAATCGGAGCTTGCCAACCGGTAATCTGTAGAGTAACTTCAAAGAGGTGTGAAGTCGGTTCCGGCATAGCCACTTGATAGCTGAGACTTAAACGGGTTGAGGAGAGGGTAGTGGGGGAAATAAGACTGGTCATCGGCATTAAACGGCTTTTAAGTTATTCTACTAAATCCAGTTATTAAAAACTGATTATTTATTCCCCCTTTTGCATGAGTGCCTCTCCTGATATGTAGCCTATACTCAACGGATGGCCGTATTACTTCCGATTTTATCACTCAATCCAAGCCTTTGGGGGGTAGAACCCCCAAACTCCTAGGGTTGATTGATAGTAGGGTTGATTGATAGTAGGGTTGATTGATAGTAGGGTTGATTCATGAATCAACCCTACCCAAACCCCCCGTTGGGGGACAGCCGCTGACGCATCTGTAATAATTTAAGAGTCACTCCCCTTGCATGACTGTCTCTCCTGATATGTAGCCTATACTCAACGGATTTAACCCCGTGTGCAACTATATTTTTACTCTTGATTTACAAGGCTTTCAGAAATCAGCAGAGATAAAGTATCCTCTGTAACCCCCGCAAATCCTGCGAGGGTTGTCGTGCCGATTCAGCGTCTTTCTGCCGGGGGTGCGGGAGGAATCACATCGGTGGGAGGAGTTACCTCTAGGGGAACCGAACGAGTTTCGGGGGCCGCCACAGTGACGGGAACGGTAATCGGTTCGGCTGCCGCGGCGGCCGTATTTTCAGGACTAGGCGCAGCGGCACTGGACGGAGCGACTCTAGTACGCCGACGACTAGAACGGCGTTGGCCCGGTTCGCTAGTATTAGAACGGACGATAGTTTGCTCGCGACTTACCCGAACCCGTCGCCGTCTGCGGATGGGTCCTTCGGTGGGGGAACCCTCATCGCTGCTGGCTAAACGATTGTTAGTAGTTTGGGTAAAGTAGGTACGTCGGGGTTTAATGGGTTCCGCTTTTACTGTCACTGGACGTTTGCCTAAATTCGGTTCTGGGAAACCTTGATAGGGAATATCCTTAATTGCTCCTAACATAAATTGTCGCCACATCCAAGCGGACATGGTACTGGCTCCATTGGTGGGTTTATTATTGTCATTACCGAGCCAAATTCCCGTGACTAATTGGGGAATATAACCGACGAACCAAAGGTCGCGAGCCTTGTCAGAAGTGCCGGTTTTTCCTGCCACCGGACGACCAATTTGTGCGGGGGTTCCCGTTCCCGAATTAACCACATCCTGCAGCATCCAAGTCATCGTCGCTGCCGTGTTTTGATTGAGAGCAGTTTTCGGTTTAAAATTGGCTTGATAAATTACTTTACCATTGCGATCGAGTACCTGATTAATACCGTAAACTGGTTGATGCACACCATTATTAGCAAAAGTGCCGTAGGCGCTGGTCAATTCTAAAAGATTGACTTCCGAAGCACCCAAAGCCAAAGAATAAGTGGGTAAAAGTTTCGACTGGATCCCCATATCTTGAGCTAATTTAATCACCGGATTCCAACCCACAGCCACTAACACCTGAACTGCCACCACATTCAGGGAAGAAGTCAAAGCATCGCGCATGGACACCTCGCGGCCGCTATACTTATCGCCGTAGTTTTCCGGTTTATAACCATCCACCACATACTGTGCATCTTTATAATTAGAATAGGGGGATTTCCCCGCCGCAATCGCCGCCGCATAGACAAAAGGCTTAAAAGTAGATCCTGGCTGACGTTTTGCCTGTGTCACCCGATTGAATTGATTCTTATCGTGGTCAATTCCCCCGACCATGGCCTTAATTTGTCCATTTTTGGGGTCAACTGCCACTAAAGCCGCCTGTTGGAAGTGCTGCCACTTGCCATAACGAGAAACCGCTCTTTCTACCACTTCCTCCCCTTCCCTTTGCCAACGAGGATTGAGGGTAGTTTTTACCACCAATCCCCCTGCTTCTAGGGTTTTAGCGGGAACCAGTTGCGGCAGTTCTTTTTCCACATAATCGGTAAAATAGGCCGCTTGCCGTTGCAGACGTTTTAGGGGACTGGTTTTAATGCCTAGGGGAGATGCGATCGCCAGTTCTGCTTGAGCGTTAGTAATAAATCCCACCTCGGCCATAGTTTTTAGGACGATATTACGCCGTTCTAGGGCAGATTTAGGGTTTTCGAGGGGAGAATAGAGACTAGGAGCGGGAACAATGCCGGCAAGGGTGGCAGCTTCGGCTAGAGTTAATTTATCGACGGGTTTACTGAAATATAACCAAGCGGCATCGGCCAGACCGTAGGCCCCGGAACCGAGATAAACTAGGTGGAAATAACGCTCTAAAATCTGGTCTTTTGTATATTTATCTTCTATTTTCTGAGCGATACGCATTTCGCGTAATTTGCGATCAAAACTCCTTTCTTGGGATAAAAAGACAATCCGGGCCAATTGTTGGGTGATGGTGCTGCCTCCCTCCACCACTCCCCCGGCTCTCAGGTTAGAAAAAAGAGCGCGAGCAATACCCTGGCCATCAACTCCCCCGTGTTGGCGAAAACGGCGGTCTTCACTAGCGATAAAGGCCTCCTGTACCAGTGGGGGAACTTGGGCAATTTTCACGGTTTCGTAAGTGCTAGGGCCATTTTGCTTGAGGATTTCCCCATTAGCGGCTTGAATGGTTAGGGTGCCGGGACGAGTATATGTTTGTATATCGGCGATATTTTGCGGTAGAGAGGTTTCAAGGCGATAAATGCCCCAACCTACCCCTAAAATGCCCCCAGTTACGCCTAATCCCAATCCCAAGTACAACCCAAAGCGGGGATGTTGTCGCCATTGCGGTAAGGGGGAATTGTCGATCAGGGTAGTAAATTTGTTTTTTAAGGGTTTTAACGTCTCTAGAGCCTTGCTACTGGTTCGGGAGACTAAATTAACCTTTTTTTCTTCGGAAGCGGCTTCTACTGGCTTTTCCCCCGCAACTGGCGCAGATTTGGAGTCAATAGGATCGACTTTAGGGTGTTGCTCGGAATTCTCTAATTTATTAGCAAGATTATGAAAAAATTGACTAAGTTTTTGTTTGTATTTCATGTTAGTTGAGCGGGTGAGGGAAGTGGGGAAGTGGGGTGTGGGGTGTGGGGTGTGGGGTGTGGGGTGTGGGGTGTGGGGTGTGGGGTGTGGGGTGTAGGGTGTGGGGTGTGGGAAGTGGGGTGTGGGGTGTGGGGTGTGGGAAGTGGGGTGTGGGAAGTGGGGTGTGGGGTGTGGGGTGAGGGAAGTGGGGAAGTGGGGTGTGGGGTGTGGGGTGTGGGGTGTGGGGTGTGGGGAGAATAAATAAAAATAATCTCCTGTCTCCTATCTCCTGTCTCCTATCTCCTGTCTCCTATCTCCTATCTCCTTAAAGATCGCTAAATTGTCGCCACCATTGCTGGAGGGGATAATAGACGAGGGGAGTCCAGAGACTACTAAGCAGAGCAGCAGTGAGGCCAATGCGTTGATAATCGAGCCAAAGATCAGCGAGATTTTTGCCTCCTTGTAGATAGTATTGAAAAGCGATCGCACCATCGGCGATTAAAGTCATAACAAAGACAATTAAGACCACGGCGATCAATTCTTCTTTAACATAACGTTGTCGGTGTAAACGGGAAGTGAGGAAACCGATGAGACCAAAAACCATGATATGGGAAGGATAATTAGAGGTAAGACTATCTTGAATAGCACCGAGCGCTAATCCGGCCACCACACTATCGAGACAAGAGCGATTGAGACTCCAACTAACCAACCAAATCAGTAACCAATTGGGAGCGATGCCTAAAATCTCCATACCGGGCAGCCGCATTAAGGAAAGAAAGGCACAGAGAAGCAGTGAAGCGATAGTGACTAAAATATTCAGTATAAAACGAGAACGGGCTGATAAACGGCTTAATTTCAGCATAATTCCCCCTCTCACTGCTGGAGTTGCGGGTGAACGAAGACCCATTCGAGATTGTCCACGGTGGCGGTAAATTCAATTTTGGCGGTGGGGGCGGGATTTTCCTGTAAATTAAGGGAAATTATGCGACCGATGGGCAACCCTGGCGAAAAAAGACTACTAAAAGCCGAAGTTGTCACCACATCTCCCGGTTTGACATCGGGAGCTTTTTCAAAAAAGCGCAGGGTGGCGACTTGGGAATCCTGACCTTGAATTAAACCCATGGCCCGACTACGATTCACCGTTGCTCCGATGCGACTTTGGGAATTACTGACCAATAAAACTTTGCTGGTGTGGGGAGTAACTTCCCTAATCCGTCCCACTAAACCGCCAATTCCCGTCACCGAAGCACCCACTTCCACACCATCGGCGCTACCCCGACCGATAATCACCTGTTGCCACCAATCATCGGCACTGCGGCCAATAATTGGGGCAGAAATCAGGGGTTTTTTCTGGGTTTGATAATAACCAAGCTGTTTTTTTAATTGTTGATTTTGATATTCGACTTCACTTAAACGATTTTGTAATTCTCGCACCCGTTGATCGGCCAGAAGTTGCTCTTGCAGATTAGTTTCCTCTCCCTGAAAAGGGCGGGTTAATAAACCATACAATTCTAAAATCGCCCCACTTTGATAGGTACGAATGTACCAAGCTCCTCCCAGAGCGGCAGCGAGCAGAAAAAGTCGCCATCCCTGCTGTGTCCATTTTCGTCGTGCTGAATACATGAGCGATTTAAAACCTCTTGGCTGTGTAGAGTGAGAATCCGTGTATTTTTCCGCTGCTGATAGCTAACGGCTAACCGATCCTAGTGACCTTTAGACATTGCGAGTTGTTTCATTAACGATCCGCTCAAAGAGTTTCTGATTTTTTAACACTTCTCCCGTGCCTTTGACAACACAGCGCAGGGGATCTTCAGCGATATGGGTAACGATACCGGTTTCGTGACTGACTAGGCGATCGAGTCCCCGTAATAAAGCACCCCCTCCCGCTAACATGATGCCGCGATCGATAATATCGGCCGCTAATTCGGGGGGAGTTTTTTCTAGGGTACGTTTGATCGCATCAACGATCACGGAAAGTGGCTCATCCATACTTTCCCGCACTTCTTCCGCTTTGATCGTCACGGTGCGGGGTAAACCGGACATAAGATGCAATCCCCGCACTTCCAGAGGAGGAAATTCATCTCCGGGGGAGGGATAAGCCGAACCAAGGCGAATTTTGATATCTTCGGCCGTGCGTTCCCCGATAATCAGGTTATGGACTTTTTTTAGATAAGCGATAATTGCTTCCGTGAGTTCATCCCCGGCCACACGGACGGATTCGCTGATCACTGTCCCATCGAGACTGAGAATCGCCACTTCCGTCGTGCCACCACCGATATCGATGATCATATTTCCCGTCGCTTCCGAGACGGGTAAACCGGCACCCAAGGCCGCAGCAACCGGTTCATCAATTAACCCCACTTCTCGCGAGCCGGCATTTTTGGCCGCATCCACCACCGCACGTCTCTCTACTCCAGTAATCCCACTGGGAACACCGATTACCATGCGGGGATTGCCAATCGTGCCATCGAGCGCTCGTTTGATGAATTCCGCTAACATGATCTCGCAGCTGTAAAAATCGGCGATTACCCCATCGCGCAGGGGTCGCAGAGCGGTGACATGGCCCGGAGTCCGACCGAGCATTTTTTTGGCCTCCTCCCCGACAGCGATCGGGTTACGATCTTGATCGATCGCCACTACCGATGGTTCCTCTAAAACAATACCTTTCCCTGACACATAAACGAGGGTGTTTGCTGTCCCCAAGTCTATACCTATGTCCCTTGATAAGGCTAGACCTCTAAAAAAACCCACTTGTTTTCACTCCTGTTCTTATAACAACGTTGCTATGGCTAGACTTTCGATCGAATCGACTTGGATTTTATTACGTTTTGTGTCTCAAGTCTAGTTAATTATCGCTTCTTTCTCCCCGGATTTACGCAGGTATTTGCCCTAATTTTCTGGCTGCCCACCGGTCAAGGCTAAGGTTTCGGGCTAAAATGAACATACTATTGTACTAAATTGAGGATCTAAGACCATGAGTGTAAATCTGGTTCATTTGGTGGGACGAGCGGGGAGAGACCCGGAAACCAAGTATTTCGAGTCGGGTAAGGTTTTATGTACTTTCACTTTAGCGGTTAATCGTCGCTCGAAAAATAGCGATCAGCCGGATTGGTTCGATCTGGAAATTTGGGGCAAAACGGCGGAAGTGGCCGCTAATTATGTAAAAAAAGGCGGTTTAATCGGGATTAAAGGTTCTTTAAAAATGGATACCTGGAATGACAAAAACACGGGATTAGCTCGCTCTAAACCGGTGATTCTCGTTGATCAATTAGATTTACTCGGTTCTAAACGCGATAGTGAGGCTAATTCCGAGCGAGAATTTTAAAGCTTGAGCGGTATTATTTCCAGATTTTAGGTGTGTTAGCCTCTAGTAACACACCCTTATTTAGGGTTTGCGGCAAAAAGTTTTTCGTGGGGGTAGGGTGTGGGGTGTGGGGTGTAGGGTGTAGGGTTTTACCCATTTTCAGGTGGTAAATTACCTAATTTTCAGGGAAAAAGTCCCTGAATTTTCCCCCCAATCACTCCCATGGTCGGCACTTTTTGAGGGAAAAAAAGTCTAAAAACCTTGTTGGATAAGGTTTTTAGATTTATTCAGCAAACCCTATTTATTCTATAATTGACTGGAAAAATATTGCTGTAAATCTGGTAAAATTTCTCTATAAATAGCTGTATTTATCTCTAGATCCCAGCCAAGAATAGAATTAAAAGGGATAATTTCCACCAGGGAATTACTATAGGTGATCGCTTGTAAAGTCCTGACAAATTCGGGGGTCCAGAGATTTTCTTGCAGGGAAATATTTTGTTTTTTTAACCAGCCGATCAAAGCCGAGCGCCCGATGCCGGGTAAAATATCAGCAGTAAGCAGGGGACTGTACCAGCAATTATCTTTCCATCCCCATAAATTGCCCGTGCTAGTTTCTAACCAATTCCCAACTCGATCGACTAATATCGCTTCTTTTGCTCCTTTTTTTTGAGCAGTTTGTGACGCTAACCAAGGGGTTAAATAATTACCAGTTTTATGTTCTCCTAAAATGCGTTGCCAAGCGGGATTATCTATTACCCAGCCAATAATTCCCCGCTCTTGTCTAAGGTTTAAATCTTCGGGGAGAAATCTGCCTTTAATCCACTCCCTGCCATCGGGAAAAATTGTAATTCTCAGGACAGGATAGAATCGGGATAATTCTTCGGCTCCTTGGCGAATTCGCTGCCAATCGGGATCAGACCATTGGAAAACTTGTAAACTAGAGTGCAGACGTTTGAGATGTTCTTGCCAATGGGTTAGGGGATGATCTAAGCTTTGTTGATAGATACGCAGGGTAGTAAATATTGTGGCTCCATAAAGCAACCCCACGTCATCAATACCCAGACTTATTCGCTCATCCTCGATTAATTCGCCATTATACCAATACATAATCAGTTATCAGTTATCAGTTATCAGTTATCAGATGTGAGTTATCAGTTCATTAGACATATCCAAAAATTATAACTCAATCAGAGCTTGCTTTGATGTTTTGTACTAATGAGTAGTTCTAGGCTGATATATATGTGTCATTGCTAATTCAATTTAACTGAAAAATCTGGGGACATTAAAATTATTTTTATTTGGGTAAGTTTCTTGTCTAGACAAAATTTTATTCTTGAAATAATATTAGGTATAAGTCCACTGATAACTGATTACTGTTTACTGATAACTGACCTAGCTTATGAACCGTCAAAAATTTACCTGGGGATATTCTAGCTATAAATTGCGTCAGAGAGAAAATTTTAAAGAATTTCTGTGTTTACTGGGATTATTAATAGCGGCCTTAATTATCTATCTAGTGGGATTAGGTAATTTACCCTTGCGGGATTGGGATGAAGCGACCATCGCTCAGGTGGCCAAGGAAATTAGCCAAACCCCACTGGAACAATTGCGCTGGTTATTTCCCAGTTTTTGGGGTGATCCCTACCTGAATAAACCGCCGTTGATTCATAGTTTGATTGGTCTAACCTACCATTTCTGGGGCATCAATGAGGCCAATACGAGACTAATTCCCGCTTTTTTAACAGCTTTATCGGTGCCGCTCCTCTACCTTCTCGGTCGAGAAATTTTTCCCGCTCGTTTACCAGCTTTACTGTCGGCCTTGATTTATTTAACTCTTTTGCCGGTGGTGCGTCATGGCCGTTTAGCCATGTTGGATGGAGCGGTATTATGTTTTGAAATCCTGATGTTTGTTGGTTTACTGCGCTCACGACGCGATTTACGCTGGTCTCTGGGGGCGGGGTTAGGATTTGCCCTCCTTTGTCTGACTAAGGGTATTATGGGGCTATTATTGACGGGTATCGGCTTGATTTTTCTGCTCTGGGATACCCCCCGGTTATTAACGTCTGCCTATTTTTGGTCGGGTTGGTTATTGGGAGCAACTCCCGCTTTTGCCTGGTATAGCGCCCAATTTTGGCACTACGAGCGGGAGTTTCTCGATTCCCTTTTTGTTCAACAGTTAAAGCGAGTTAGTGACCATCTCGACGATCATCGCGAACCGTTTTGGTATTATCTGCTGGAAATTCTTAAATATAGTTGGCCTTGGTTAATTTTCTCGGTTTGGGGTTTACGTTTAGCACGTCAGGAACATCTCTACAGTTGGGCGAAGTTACTGTTAGTTTGGACGGGTGTTTATCTGTTGGTGGTTTCGGTAATGGCGACCAAGTTGCCTTGGTATATTCTGCCGATCTATCCGGCCTTGGCTTTAGCGGCCGGTTATGCCTTGGCGCAAGTGGGTAATCTTCCCATTGATCGCCCCTATAATCCAATCTGGTCAATTATTCTGGGTATTATCGGCGTTGGGGCGGGTTTATTAGCTTTAATCGTCTATTTTCCAGGTAATTTTGCCGCTATCGAACCTATCCATCCCTTAATTCTTTTAACCTTATTGTCACTTTCCTTGACCATGGTGACAACGGCGATTTTGTTAGCTCGGCGCTCGGAACAATTCAGCGTGGTTTTACTCTGGGGAATGTTGGTTTCTTTGTTTATTTTTGTCAATTCTCCCCTGTGGATCTGGGAATTAAATGAGAATTTCCCCGTCAAACCGGTGGCGAGTTTAGTGGAGAAATATGTGCCGGCCGATCACCCTGTTTATATTGCTTTTGCCTACGAGCGCCCCTCATTAAATTTTTATAGTGGTCGTCGGGTTTTTCCCCTTGCTGCTGAAGAATTAATCAATCATTGGCAAAGTCACAGGCAGCCTTACCTGATTATCGATCGTCAAACCAAAGAAGCTACTGATTTAGGAGGATTAAAGGTGATCGGCTCTACGGATTCCGGTTGGTTTTTGGTGACAAAGCAGTAGTGAGGTTAATTTTGTGCATACTTTCGATAGCAAATTAGCTGAGACTTTAACTTGCTGGCTTCAAATATTACAAAAATTTTACAAGTTGCGTTAAAATCACCCCTAGCGATGAAACGCAACACTTTTGTAATTGTTGAAACCGAGATTAATATGCTAAATAGGTCAATTACGGCCGAGAAAACCGAGGAATTCGCTCCTGCTGACCTGCAAGACCTGCTAGACTGCACCGATAGCTTTGTTAACCGTCACATTGGACCGACGGAGACGGAAATCGAGAAAATGCTGGCGGTTTTGGGTGTTGCTACCGTGGAGGAATTAATCGCTCAAACGGTCCCTGCAGCAATTCGTTTACAAAAAAGCCTTAATCTAGCACCTGCCTTGAGTGAATACGCCGCTCTTGCCCAATTAAAAGCTATTGCCTCCAAAAATCAGGTATTTCGCTCCTTTATTGGCATGGGCTACCATGACTGTATCACCCCGCCGGTAATTCTCCGCAACATCTTAGAAAATCCGGGTTGGTACACCGCCTATACTCCCTATCAAGCGGAAATCGCCCAAGGACGCTTAGAAGCTCTCTTAAACTTCCAAACTCTCATCACTAGCTTAACCGGTCTGGAAATTGCTAACGCTTCCCTCCTCGATGAAGGAACAGCAGCTGCGGAAGCGATGAGTATGAGTTATGGACTGTGTAAAACTAAAGCCAATGCTTTCTTTATCTCTAGTAGTTGCCATCCCCAAACGATTGAAGTTGTTAAAACCAGAGCGATTCCTTTAGGTATTGACATTATTATCGATGATCATCGTCTCTTTGACTTTCAAACGCCGATTTTTGGCGCATTATTACAATATCCAGCCACCGATGGCCTAATTTATGACTATCGGGAATTTATCGCCAAAGCGCAGGAAAATGGGGCTTTAGTCACCGTTGCCGCCGATATTCTCAGTTTAGCCCTGTTGACTCCCCCCGGCGAATTGGGGGCTGATATTGCCGTGGGTAGCAGTCAACGCCTTGGGGTTCCCTTGGGTTATGGGGGTCCCCATGCCGCTTATTTTGCCACCAAAGATGCCTATAAACGCAGCATTCCGGGGCGCATTGTCGGGGTATCGAAGGATAGTCAGGGTAAACCCGCACTGCGTTTAGCTTTGCAAACCCGCGAACAACATATCCGCCGGGATAAAGCCACCAGTAATATTTGTACCGCACAGGTGTTACTAGCGGTGATTGCTTCCATGTACGCGGTGTATCACGGACCGGAAGGAATCAAGAAAATCGCCCAAAGAGTGCAGAAATTAACCGCTTTATTGGCAAATGGTTTAAAAAAGTTGGGTTATCAAGTGGGGAAAGAACCGTACTTCGATACGCTCAAAGTTACGGTATCCACGGGAGTTAAGGATATCTTCGCCAAGGCAAAAACCCATAAGATTAATCTGCGTTATTTTGATGAGAATAATCTAGGAATTAGTCTCGATGAAACCACCAGTCTCAGGGATGTGTGGGATTTATGGCAAATTTTTGCCCCCACCGAGGAATTACCCTTTACCGCGGCGGAATTAGTCGAGAAAATTAGTCTAGAATTACCCGCTAATTTAACCCGTACCAGTGCCTATCTTACCGAACCGGTGTTCAATCGTTACCACTCGGAAACGGAATTACTCAGATATCTGCACCGTCTGGAAACAAAGGATTTAGCCTTAAATACTTCCATGATTCCCCTCGGTTCCTGTACGATGAAACTCAATGCCGTAGCGGAGATGATTCCGGTAACTTGGGCAGAATTCGGCAAATTACACCCTTTTGCCCCGATTGACCAAGCAGAAGGCTATCAACTGCTCTTTCAACAGTTAGAAACTTGGTTAGGGGAAATTACCGGGTTTGATGGCATTTCCCTACAACCGAACGCCGGTTCTCAGGGAGAGTATGCCGGTTTACAGGTAATCCGAGCCTACTATGAAAGTCGCGGTCAAGGTCATCGTCAGATTTGCTTAATTCCTGAGTCCGCTCACGGGACTAATCCTGCCAGCGCTGTTATGTGTGGTATGAAAGTAGTGGCGGTTAATTGCGATTCTCGGGGCAATATTGATATTAATGACCTGAAAACTAAGGCCCAGAAGCATCAGGATAATCTAGCGGCTTTGATGGTGACGTATCCTTCCACTCACGGCGTTTTTGAACAGGGAATTAGCGAAATTTGTGCCTTGATTCATCAATACGGTGGTCAAGTGTATATGGATGGCGCGAATATGAATGCTCAGGTGGGTTTATGTCGTCCGGCGGATTTTGGTGCTGATGTCTGTCACTTGAATCTCCATAAAACTTTCTGTATTCCCCACGGTGGTGGCGGACCCGGCATGGGACCAATCGGAGTAAAATCCCATTTAGTGCCTTTTCTGCCCGATGTTTCCCTGGTTTTGGCGAAATTATCCCCAGAAACCGCTAACGGTAAGCATCAGGACTCAATTGGGGCAATTTCGGCCGCGCCTTGGGGTAGTGCCAGCATTTTGGTGATTTCTTGGATGTATATCGCTATGATGGGGGCAGCAGGCTTGAAAAAAGCGACAGAAGTGGCAATTTTGAACGCTAATTATCTGGCTTTTCGTCTGGAGTCGGCCTATCCGGTGTTATTTAAGGGTAGCGCGGGAACGGTTGCCCACGAGTGCGTGATTGATTTACGTCCCCTGAAAAAACAGGCCGGCATCGAGGTGGAAGATGTGGCAAAACGCTTGATGGATTTCGGTTTCCACGCGCCGACGGTTTCTTGGCCCGTGGCGGGTACAATGATGGTGGAACCCACGGAAAGCGAATCTTTGGGCGAATTAGACCGTTTTTGTGAAGCTTTGTTAACTATCTATCAAGAGGTACAAGCGATCGCTAATGGTAGCATGGATATCCACGATAATCCTTTGAAAAATGCCCCCCACACAGCCGCAGTTTTAACTGCCGATGATTGGAGTCGTCCCTATTCCCGTCAACAGGCAGCTTACCCGCTTTCTTGGCTAAAAGATTATAAATTCTGGCCGGTAGTGGGACGGGTTGATAATGCTTACGGGGACAGAAATCTGGTTTGTTCCTGTGAGGGTATGGACGCTTATAAGTAGGGTTTGCGGCAAAGAGTTTTTCCTGGGTGTAGGGTGTGGGGTGTGGGGTGTAGGGTGTAGGGTGTGGGGTGTGGGGAGAATAAAGCTGCCTCCTGACTCCTATCTCCAGCAATCCTATCTCCTGATTCCTGACTCCTATCTCCTGTCTCCTGACTCCTGACGACCGGCTCCCAACCCTAACAAAGGCCTATTTTAAACACCTCTTGTGCCACTCGCTCACAACTGCCTACTGTTCCTAAACCGGCTTTAGTTTCTGCGTATTCATCTAACATTTTTTGCCGACGTTGCTGATTTAATAATAAATCTAGACATTCCTGCATAATTCTCTCTGGGTTAGCTTCCTCTTGTAATAATTCGGGAACAATTTCTCGCATTAAAACTAAATTTACCGGTGAGACAAATGGTACAGAAAACTTCATAATATTGCGGGCAATCCAAGCAGTAACTGCACTTAAACGGTAAACCACCACCTGCGGCACGTTTAACAAAGCAATTTCGAGATTAACTGTACCAGACTTAGCCACAGCCAGATCGGCAGCGGCAATCGCTTCTAAAGTCTGATCTCGTTCCATAATCACCGCATTTAATCCATATTCCTTCACTAATTCTCGCATTTTTGGTTCGTATAAAGCTAAGGGAACGGGAATTAAAAACTTAATATCGGGAATTTTTTCCTGTAATTTTTTAGCAGCAGCGCACACCGTCGGCACGAGATATTTAAACTCCTGTTGACGGGAAGCAGGTAACAAAGCGATCACCGTTTCTTCGGGTTTTATTGCCCATTTTTGCCGCATTTCTTGCCGATTGGGAGCATTGGCCATACGATCAACTAAAGGATGTCCCACCCAAGTTACTGGTAAACCTTTTGTTTCAAAAAAACGAGCTTCGGCGGGAAAAATTGCTAATAATTTATCGGTGACGGCGATTAATTTTTCCGTATTAAATAACTTTTCTGCTGTGGCCCTGAGTTTAGCTGAGGGGATATTTTCTTCTGACCAAATCCACACCTGTGGGGCAATATAATAAATTATTGGCACCTGGGGAATAATTTTTTTAGCCGACTGACCGATCGCCACATTTGCCCCCACATAATCAATTAAAATAATCAGATCAGGGGGATGATCTCTAAAAAACTCTTTTGCTCGTTTTTGTAGTTGTAAAGTTGGCCAAATAAAGGGGATAGATTCAATTAATCCCATGGCAGCCAGTCGAGTGGTTTTACCCAACATTTTTGCTCCGGCTAACTCCATGCGATCGCCACCTAGTGCAAAAATTTCTAACTCAATTTCTTGGGTTTTAGCTAGTTTAAAAAGGGATTCAATCAGCATGGCTGCCTGTAAATCACCCGATACCTCACCCGTACTAATAAATATACGCATTTGGATAATTATTTGATAATAAAAGAATTCAGGAGACAGGATTCAGGAGTCAGGAGTCAGGAGATAGGAGATAGGAGATAGGAGATTATTTTTATTTATTCTTCCCACTTCCCCACTTCCCCATCACCCCACACCCCACACCCCACACCCTACACCCCACACCCTACACCCTACACCCTACACCCTACACCCTACACCCTACAGACTGTTCCTCAATAAATTATTTCCCCGGAATTAAACCGCGACGTTTTTCTCCGGTGGTAGAGGATTGTAAAAATTGACAGAGATGTTGAACATGGGGGTTATCGGTTAAGAGAGAAACTTGTTCTAAAGCCTCCTGAAGATTTATATTAGAACGATAGATAATCCGAAAAGCTTTTTTCAGTAAAGCTAGATCTTCATCGGTAAAACCGGCCCTTTGTAAACCGACTAAATTAAGAGTTCGCACGCGACAGGGATTGCCTTCCACTAAAGTAAAAGGGGGAACATCGCGATCAATACGACTCATTCCTCCTAACATGGCCATTTTGCCAATATGAACAAATTGATGTACTCCTAAAACCCCCCCGATAACTGCTTTTGATTCGATCTGGACATGACCAGCCAAGGCGACACTATTAGCGATAATAATGTTATCTTGCAAAATACAATTATGGGCAACGTGAACATAGGCCATTAATAAATTATTACTGCCAATTTGGGTAACTTCTCCCGTATCCGTGGCGCGATTAATCGTGACAAACTCGCGAATTTGGTTATGATCACCAATTTCTACGCTACTTTCGCCCCCTTTATACTTTAAATCCTGTGGTTCATTACCAATAACAGCCCCAGAAAAAATATGATTACCCTTGCCAATTTTAGTCGGACCTTCAATGACCACATGGGCATCAATAATTGTATCAGCTTCAATTTCCACATTGGCCCCGATCACAGCATAGGGACCAACTTTAACCTTGGGATCAAGTTTTGCCGACGGATGGATAACCGCAGTGGGGTGGATTAACGTATTCAAAGGGAAGTCTCCCGCGCTCAACTTCGTCACTGTATGAATCATGGTATAGCTTATCCTATATTGGACAGATTGTGATCAAGATTGATAGCGGTTGCTTGCGGAGGGGACGACTTTAATGGGGAACCAGAACCCGATAAACTATTAACCAGATTCTCTTGGTTCCTTCGTCCCTCCCATCCTGATAAAAAATATATGAGCAATAATAGACCTAAAATTATAGTCTTAGATGACGACCCGACAGGTTCCCAAACAGTCCATAGTTGTCTGTTATTGATGCGGTGGGATGAAGATACTCTCCGCTTAGGATTGGCAGATAATGCGCCAATTTTCTTTGTTTTGACCAATACTCGCGCTTTAACCCCCGAAAAAGCCGAGTCTGTCACGCGAGAAGTCTGTCATAACCTGAAAACTGCCTTAACTAAAGAGGGAATCGAGGATTTTTTGGTGGTTAGTCGTTCCGATTCTACCCTGCGCGGGCATTATCCGATCGAAACTGATGTTATTGCCGAAGAATTGGGCGGTTTTGATGCACATTTCCTGATTCCAGCCTTTTTTGAGGGAGGTAGAATCACCCGTGATAGTATTCACTATTTAATCATCGATGGCGTTCCCACTCCCGTCCACGAGACGGAATTCGCTCGCGATTCGGTTTTTGCCTACCATTACAGTTATCTGCCGGATTATGTGGAGGAGAAAACGAAAGGTAAAATTAAAGCAGATGATGTGGAAAGATTTTTACTGGCAGATATCCGTCAAGGTAGTTTAGAACGACTGCAAAAGCTCAAAAATAATCAATGTGGGGTGGTAGATGGGGAAACTCAAGCGGATCTCGATCGCTTTGCTGAAGATATTTTAACCGCCGCAGGGGAGGGAAAAAAATTTTTATTCCGTAGTGCCGCCAGTATTTTAACTTCTTTGGCTAATTTAGGAACTCAACCGATCGCACCCGAATCTATGGGTAAGTATAAGCCCACGGGGGAAGCCGGGGCAATTATCGTCGGTTCCCACGTCAAAAAAACTAGCCAACAATTAGATGAACTGCTTCAACAACCCAACACCGTCGGAGTCGAAATCGATGTGACGGCATTGCGCGATCGTCCCGAGCAACGAGAGCAACTCTTAGCACAAGTTCTGGAAAAAGTCAAGCTTATTCACAAAAATAAACAAACCCCCGTGATCTATACCAGTCGGCAAGAGTTAACCTTTGCCTCTGTGCAGAAACGCCTTGATTTTGGGGTTGCCGTCTCCACCCTGTTAATGGACATTGTTAAGGGTTTACCCAGTGACATCAGTTTTTTAATCAGTAAAGGCGGAATTACCTCCAATGATGTCTTAAGTACGGGTTTAAGCCTGCAATCAGCCCGTTTACTCGGTCAGATTCTCCCCGGTGTCTCCATGGTCCGCACAGAAGCCGATCATCCCCTCTTTCCTAATTTACCTGTGGTTCTTTTCCCGGGTAACGTCGGTGATGTCCAAGCTTTAGCCACAGTTTATCAGCGTTTGTGTCAATAGGAGGGGATAGGAGACTCCGAGACAGGAGACAGGAGACAGGAGACAAATTCAGCTTTTTCTCCCCAACACTCAACCTCATCTGCTCACTCCTATCTCCTATTCCCTGAGCAAGGTTCATCGACAATTTTGGGTCTGAAACCCCGTCGTTCTACGACGGCTTTACTGTTAAATATGAGCATCGTTTACGAAATATATGCTAAAATGTGAGGTATGGAAAAAGCCTATTCGTTTCGATTTTACCCCACACCAACACAAGAGTCGCTATT
>NZ_JAPZRB010000557.1:0-4617 GCF_027531105.1 Microcystis sp. LE18-22.4A | reverse complement strand
CTCAATTGTCTATCTTTTGGTATTAACCTGTTTGTGCCTTAAGTCCTTCCCTGTATGGATTTCAGCTACTTTTGAGCGTAGGCGCTCTCATCGAATTTTATTTTAAGTTAATTATTTGCATAACAATTCCCGAAGAGCCCTAATTATTTTATTAGGATTCACCTTCACCCTGCAGCAAACTCTCCTCTGGAGAAATATTTTAGCCACCGAAAACAAATCACCACGATTGATCCGTTATGGAAACTTTCAAGATTTATACTATCACTTTTTAAAACAAGATCAACTCTTAAAATTCCTGCAAGAAAGACAAATTTGTCAAATAAATCAAATCGATAGAAATACGGTTTACTTTATCTATGCTTCCTTAGACTTTCATTTTCTTGAACGGCAGCTTTCCTGTCATAATCCCACCAGTGTTTTGATCGAATACTGTCCCCATTGTCGAGATTTTCCCAAATATTTTAAAATTATCGAAACTAATCATTAGTAACGGGTAGAATTAGAGGAGTCAGGAGGTCAATTTTTCTCTAAGGAAGTTACCCAGAATCTATAATCCTTTAAAATAAATCATCTGCAAAAATTCTCAGCTTAATATTGATAAAAGCCAATAATAAGCTGACTTTAAAACTCAAAATTTTTGGTAAATATCTTGACAAATGATCCCGATCGAGGGTATTATTGGCGTGGTTTTGGTAAAAATATCCAACAGCCAGAGACTACCTAGACTAACTTAGTAAAATTAATTCCTCCCTATTGATAGATGAAAATCAAGAAATATCTTAAGTTCTGGAAATATCCTCGCTTAGTTGATGAACGAGAGACTTTAATTGAAGAACGAGATTCTCTCAAAGATCATCTGAAGAGTTTGAATCAAGAAAAACAAGAAATGATTCGGGAAAAAAATGCTCTTTATGAAAGATTAGGTCAGTTATCCTTAACCATTCCCGAACTGCAAGAAATTAGTCCGAAACTTCTCGATATTAGCGTGATCAAAAATAAGGCCCGCCAGTTTCGAGTCCAATTAGATGCCGAAAAAGAAAAACTGGCTCCCGACAATTTTGGCTGGTATCCTTACAACACTTTAACCTGCTTCGAGATCCTCGAATTACTATTAACGGGTAAAAACCGTTTTCTACTAGAATTAATCTCGGAAAAACCGATTGTTGATATTGGTTGTGCCGATGGCGATCTGGCGTTTTTTCTGGAATCTTTGGGCTGTAAAGTACAGGTGGTTGACTACGCTCCTACTAACTTTAATCTTATGCAGGGGGTTAAACTGCTCAAAACCGCACTTTCTTCCTCTGTGGAGATTCATGATGTTAACTTAGATTCCCAGTTTCTCCTTCCCGAAAAAAGCTATAGTTTAGTCATCTTCTTAGGAATTTTATACCATCTCAAAAATCCCTACTATGCCCTCGAAACCTTAGCAAAATCTGCCAATTATTGCCTGATTAGCACCCGCGTCACTAAGTTTAATACGGTGAGTAATGCCGCTAATCGAGTCGATCTTTCCGCGATTCCTCTAGCCTATTTACTCGATGAACTAGAAGCAAATAATGATTCCACCAACTATTGGATCTTTTCTAATGCCGGGTTACGCCGAATTTTACAGCGAACCGGCTGGGAAATTTGCGATTATATAACAGTAGGTAATACCGAAAACTCCGATCCCGCCAGTCGTGACGGCGATGAAAGAGCCTATTGTTTAGTAAAAAGTCGTTTCTATCAAGATTAGAAATGCCTAAATATCAGACCAGTCTCCTAAAAATATGAACTATCCCCCTAATCCCCTCTTAAACCGACGTAGTTTGCTGAAATTAGCGGCCCTAGCCGGAGGAAGTGCCGGACTAGCTACCCTTCTCTCCTCTCGGCTCAGTTATTCTGCCGACCAAAACCAAGCTAGTGCCGAGAATATAGAGGCAATAGAGGAATTTTTGCGGCAAATTCGCCCAGTAAATTCGCAAAATCTCCAGTTGACAGAATATAGCTTTGAAACAGTCACCGTTGATCGTCGAGGGCAAATTATCGATCGCCGTCAGGGTAGCGCTCGCTCCTGGCGCGAACCCCTAGGCAACGGCAGCGAACTAGAAATGGTGGCTATTCCGGGGGGCAGTTTTCGACGAGGCTCGAAAAATGAAGAAAGAGGCGATCATACTAGCAGTGAAAAACCAGAAAATTCCCTGACGACGGCGGCTTTTTTTCTGAGCAAATACCCGATCACCCAAGCACAATGGCGAGCGATCGCACAACTTCCCAAAATTAATCTCGAACTCAACCCGGCGCCCTCCTTTTTCCAAGGTGATAACTTACCCGTTGAGAGAGTCTCCTGGTACGAGGCGATCGAATTTTGTCAAAGACTCTCCCGATCCACCGGCAAAGATTACCGACTAGCGAGTGAATCACGCTGGGAATACGCCTGTCGCGCCGGCACAACCACCCCCTTTTACTGCGGGGAAACCCTCACCAGCGAGCGGGCCAATTACTTTGCCGTCTATGATCCCTACGCGGAAGAACCAGCCAGCGCCTATCTGGCCAGGACTACCCCGGTGGGCAGTTTCGCCCCCAATAATTTCGGTCTCTACGATATGCACGGCAACGTGGGCGAATGGTGCGCCGATAGCTGGCACCGGAATTACGAGGGAACCCCGCCCCTGGATGGTAGTGCTTGGTTAGACAGGGATACTCGCTTGCAGCCCCGTTATCGTTCCGCCCGCTTAGTGCGAGGGGGCAGTTGGGGCGATGAAGCTAGGCACCTACGCAGTGCCAATCGCACCTTTTGCCTTCCCGATCAACACCACAGTGTTTTGGGTTTACGAGTCATGGCCGATAGTACCGGTTAATCAATGCTTGTGTCCGCCCAAGAGACGACAAAGGTATGGTTCAATAGGTTAGGTTGCCAAAAGCATTCAGAATCTTCTGCCGTTGTCAGTGCGTCTATAGCTAAATCAACCGCGAGTGAGGTCAAATTTTTCATGAAGGTACAGCAGTCTCATCTTTTCTTAACTCCCCCCACAGGAGATCTACAGGTACCTTTATCTCCTCCTCCCCCGGACGACGGCAATTTAGAAGAAGAAAAAAATTATTCTCTCAGCCTGTCTCTAGTCATTCCCACCTACAATGAACGGCAAAATATCGTTCAATTAGTCAACATTCTCAGTCAAATACTGGACGAGGCCCTTCCCAACGATTACGAACTGATCGTTGTCGATGATAATAGTCCCGATCGCACTTGGGAAGTCGCCGCGTCTTTAATCGCTGAATATCCCCAGCTGCGAGTGCTGCGCCGGGAGGGAGAAAAAGGCCTATCCTCGGCAGTGGTACGGGGGTGGCAAGTGGCACGGGGCGACATCCTTGGGGTCATCGATGCCGATTTACAGCATCCCCCGGAAGTGTTATTAAAATTATTCGAGCAAACCAGAGCCGGAGCCGATCTCGCCCTGGCTAGTCGCCATGTGGAAGGGGGTGGAGTCAGCCAATGGAGTCTGACTCGACGCTTCCTCTCCCGGGGGGCGCAGCTGTTGGGATTAGTCATTCTGCCTAACGTGGTGGGACGGGTATCGGATCCGATGAGTGGCTATTTCATGGTTAATCGACAAGCGATCGCTGGCCCGATCTTAAACCCGATGGGCTATAAAATCCTCCTCGAAGTTATCGGTCGCGGCAATATCGACCGGATCGCCGAAGTGGGTTACGTTTTCCAAGAGCGTCAAGACGGTGAAAGCAAAGTCACCTGGCAACAATACATCGAATATATCCTGCACTTGCTGAAATTGCGTTCCCGCGGTCGTTTCGGTGGCCTGAAAAGGCGTTGGCAATTCCCCCTCGCTCGCTTTCTTCGCTTTAGTTTAGTCGGGTTTAGTGGCGTATTCGTCGATATGGCCATCTTTTATCTCCTCAGCGATCCCACTACCCTCGCTTGGGGAGTAACTCGCAGTAAGATTATCGCCGCCGAGGTGGCCATTATTAATAATTTTCTCTGGAATGATCGCTGGACTTTTGGCGATTTGTCCACTGGCCAAAATCAGTGGCAGCAGCGTCTGAAACGTTTTCTTAAATTTAATCTTATTTGTTTGGCCGGTTTGATCCTCAACGTGCTGCTCTTGAACTTTTTCTTCAATGTCTTACATATTAATCGTTATATTGCTAACTTAATTGCGATCGCTATGGTTACTGTTTGGAACTTCTGGATGAATTTAAAACTCAGTTGGCGTGTGACGGAGGTTAAACCGGAAAAGTCCGGCAAGCCATAGGAAAGCCTTTGAAAACTTTTCCTCTCATCCCGCAAACCCTTTTTAACTCTCGTTCAACCTCTGGCAGCATTAATTTTCGGGACTTAAAAGCGGCCCAAGGTCAACAGGAAACCGATTACCGGGGATTAAGTCTCAAGGAGGGGATGGAATGGCTTGCTCAAAATGCCGATGACTTTCCTTGGGGAAAGACCGCCGACCCCGATTATTATGCTTTCCCCCATTGTACCCTTGTTCATCGAAAATTTGGGTCTGAAACCCCGTCGTTCTACGACGGCTTTACTGTTAAATATGAGCATCGTTTACGAAATATATGCTAGTGTGAAAGGACATGGAAAAAGCCTATTCGTTTCGATTTTACCCCACACCA
>NZ_JAPZRB010000009.1:0-1358 GCF_027531105.1 Microcystis sp. LE18-22.4A | reverse complement strand
AGAAAAACTTGATTAATAATGTACAGGATTAATTCTACTACAAAATTGGAAGGAGGAGGCAACCATCGACCCCTACCTCCTACACTCCGAGAATGATTATTATTCTTGAGCATGAATAGTTTATTTTTTGGAAGTCCCTTATTGGATCGGGACCAGTAGGAGCCGCATTTGCTCGAACACTTGTTGAGGCAGGTCGAGAAGTTTTAATGGTTGATAGTGGGATACAGTTATCTGCCAAACCAGGAATACATGTTAAAAATGCCTATATTTACCAAAAATATAGAAATCATTTCACTCCTTTTGTTCAGGGAGAATTATTTAAACTGTCCGTGCCAGTTAGTAACGCGGGGGTTGAAACTCTCGATCCTTACGCTTATTGGACACCTTTAAGCGTAAGTAATAACATAAATCCAGATCAAGATCAGAATAAGAATATGCCTTCGGCACAGGCGGCATATGTTGTGGGAGGGATGGGAATTCACTGGACTTGTGCGACTCCACGTCTTAATTCCAAGTTGGAGCGTTGGGATTTTATTCCTGAGTCAGAGTGGGATGATCTTTATAGACGGGCAGAAGCTCTTTTTATGACAAATACTAACGTTTTTGCTACTTCTCTTCGAGGAGCAGTTATCAAGAAGAATGTGCAAGAGTTGTTTCAAGATCGTCTTGATTCTAACTATCCTGTACAGCAATTACCTGTTTCTGGTTATCGTCGTCTTGATAATCCTGATTTGGTTTGGTGGGGAGGTCCATCGGATATTCTTGGTCCCCTGCTAGATATGAATCAGGATGCGTCTCAGCGTTTTCAGATTATTCCAAACCTTCTTGCAGAAAAGATTATTCATAAAGCTGGTCGTGTTGAGTATGTTGAGTTTCAATCTCTAGATCCGTGGGAAAAAATAGAAATATATGCTAACGATGTTATAGTTGCTGGTGGTGCCATTATGACACCGCAACTTCTCTGGAATTCAGATATTTTTCGTGGAGAAGAATCGCCTCTAGGTCACTATCTTAATGATCAGCCACTTGCTTTTACTCAAGTTGTTCTTTCCAAAAAAATAATTAAAGAAATTCAATCTTTAGAAGATTATGATGAACGAATGACTAATAGTCATCTTGCTGAAGAGATTCCTATACCAATTAACGATCCCGATCCTACGCTATGGATTCCAGTACAAGATGGGCGACCTTGGCATTGTCAGATACACAAAGATGCTTTTAATTAGGGTTTGCTGAATAATGGTAAAAACCTTACAGGAAAGGGCTTTTAGCTTGATTGAGAGCTTCCCAAATGCACTTAAATCTGCTAGAATCTCTTAAAACCCTTGCATCACCCTTGCATCACCCTTGCATCTTCT
>NZ_JAPZRB010000332.1:0-1384 GCF_027531105.1 Microcystis sp. LE18-22.4A | reverse complement strand
AAGCCGCACTTATAGTAAATTCTTTTGAGGAGTGTAGGAAGTCTTTTAGTATCATCATAAATAAGTAGTGTGGGTAATACCTACCTTACTTAGTAAACTGTTTGAAATCATCGACAATATGATGACTTTATCCCCTGAATTACAGTCAAGCTTAGAGAGTAAAATCAAACAATTTGAGGAGGAAAGAACCATGCCTTTAATGAGTAATATGGAGTTACGAGGAATAGAACGCGGTAAGGAAATAGGCAAGGAAATTGGTAAGGAAATTGGGGAGTTACGAGGGATAGAACGCGGTAAAGAAATAGGCAAGGAAATTGGGGTGCTAGAAAAAAGCCGCGATGACATAAAAACAGTTTTAACCGTGCGGTTTGGAGAGATTTCTTCAGAAATTGAAGAGATAATCGGCAAAATGACTAACCCTACTATCTTAGAAGAGCTACTAAAATTAGCAGCTACCGCTAATTCTCTCGCAGAATTTAAGCAGTCTTTGGCAAAAATCAATATCTAGAAAACGGGTTTCTTAGAAAACGGGTTCCTTTGAGAAACCCGTTTTCTGTAAATTTTTGTTATATCCCCCTTGAAAGATTGGGGATTGTTGGGCTAAAACTGTTAGCAATAAACCTTTACAGTTAATATCATGACTCTCTCTCTTTTGGCGATTATTCCTGCTGTTGACGATGTTTTGTTCTATTTCGCTCAATCTGATGGTTTTTGGGCGAATTTAGAAACCGCTTTTGGCACAAGTTATGATGTGGTTAAGGCGACGCAATTACAACAGCAGTGGAAAAGCCGAAATTTTAGTCAACTTCCCCCGATTGAGGTACTTAGTGATGAGGTTTTGGGGACAGCAAATGGTGCCTATTCCAGTAGTAAGAATAAGATTTATCTATCAGCATCTTTTTTAAATACGGCTTCGTCAGCAACGATAGTTAATGTAATTTTAGAAGAAATTGGGCATTATGTGGATGCTCAAATTAATCCGGTGGATAGCGCGGGAGATGAGGGGGCAATTTTTGCGGAGTTGGTTCAAGGAAATAGTCTGGATGTGGCAACCTTAGACGCTTTACGAGGAGAGAATGACCAGACAACAATTATAGTAAATGGGGAAAGTATTCAAGTAGAACAGGCGAATTTTACGGGAACTAATGGGAATGATAATATTACGGGAACTTCTGGGGATGATGTAATTCAGGGGTTAGGGGGAAATGATCGGCTTTCTGGGTTAGGAGGGAATGATAGCTTAGATGGTGGCTCTGGAGATGACCTGATTTATACCGATGTAGGTAATGACACCATTAATGGTGGTACAGGTTTTGACTTTTATCGTGCAGATTACAGAGGTCGTCCCACAGGGTTGATTGTCACCTACGACCCAACTACGGGT
>NZ_JAPZRB010000225.1:0-1203 GCF_027531105.1 Microcystis sp. LE18-22.4A | reverse complement strand
AAGAAGTTAAAAGACTAGCTTGGCAAAACTAGGCTGTATAAGGATTGTACAGCAATTTTTCGTGGGATATTGAAAAGCATAGACATTATTAATAATAATTCTCAATAGTTACCTCAGTCATAAGGCTCAAAGCCTTGCTGGCCAAGGCATCGACGCACCTCAACGAAAACTCTAGATTTTCAGCCATTGTGTCTAACCCGCGAAAAATGTTGAGAACCCCCAAACAGCGACCGCAGACTAACCTCAGATCGCTGTTGGTCAACCCCATTAACTCAACACCCGCAAAATCTCCACAATAGAAGCCTTCTGGGTTTGCAGGTCTTGGATGGCGGCTACCTTCTCTTTGGGGATGTACTTGCAGGATTTGATTAGGCGATTGCCTCCTTCCCAGAGTTCGTAGTGGAAAAAGGCTTGGCGGTACTGCCTGCCGTTTCTGGTATAGGTGCGCCAGTGAATCGAACCGCTGCCCTCTCCCTTGAGGCGGCGGACAGCCGGATTCCTGCCTGCCGTCTGCGGCTTGCTGGGGGGCAGTTTGGGGACAGATTCAGCCTTATTGCTGCCCAACTCCGTACTCACCCCAGGGGTTTCTAAGATACCTAAGGCGGCTCGAATGATGCCCGTATGCTGGTGGACGGTGGTGTGCATCACTTTGTTCAAGGCTTCTAAAGTCTTGAGGTGAGTGTTGATTTCCTTGAGCAGTTCCGAGGGAATCTGGGGCTGCTGGGGCTGAATCAGATTTTGAGCAGTGGTCATCCATTCAACCACCCACTGACTGACCAGCACAGCAAATTTAGCACTGCACCACTGACCGCAGTTAATCGCAACTTGAGGATGTCCCCATGTGCCTTGTAGATTGGCTGGTTTCCCTCTTCGGATCTGAATCAACTTGGATATGGGAATTCCCATATCCATAGAAAGCTCATCTAGAAAGGCTTTCGTGATGTCAAGCCTTAAATAGTCTGCGATTAGTTTGCCATTAGCTTGCGCCATCTGGGTCAAGTTGATGTACCCATCCTCATGGCGCTGACCGATCTGTAAGCCGTCGGCTTCGTGAAGTATGATGGTTCTTCGGTTTGTCCTATGCAACGGACAGGATTATAAGGAATGAAACTCTTATAGAGAAAGACATTTGGCGATTTTTGTCAATTATTTTCGAGCTAGAGCGAACTAATCAATTAAATCTATTGCCAGATAAGGATTTAG
>NZ_JAPZRB010000390.1:0-2497 GCF_027531105.1 Microcystis sp. LE18-22.4A | reverse complement strand
GTGGCCAATTACCTAATTTTCAGGGAAAAAGTGCCTAAATTTCCCCCCGATCACTCCCAGATCCAGTACTTTTTGATTGACAAAAGGTCTAAAAGTCTTACCCAACAAGGTTTTTAGATTTATTCAGCCAGCCCTAATTAGGGATCAGCTGAGAGTTGGAGAAAAACAAGTATTGAGAACAAATGTATGTACTAAGTAGCCAGTGCAGTCAACCGAGAATAAAAAACTTAACTTTTGCAAGTATTGCTGATTTTTGCCGGTTTTTGGAACCTTTTCGCCGGTAATGATGACAAGGTGACAGGAGCTTCTAGAGAACAGATTATCCCAAAATAACAAAATCGAGATTATCATCTAATTGGTATAGATTATGACTGGAATTATGAGTCAACTCAGTCCCCTACAAGCCGAACAAATCAAGGAAATCGGGACTTATTTACGTCAAAAACGGGAAGAAAGCGGCCTGAGCATAGACGATATCGCCGCCCTGACGATGATTAGAGTACCAATGCTAGAAGCGTTGGAAACGGGGAATTGGCAGAAATTACCAGAATTAATTTATGTCAAGGGATTTATCAAACGCTACGGTGATGCTCTAAAAATTGATGGTAAAGCTTTAGCCGATCGCTTGTCTCCTAGTGCGGAACAATTAGCTCAAGAGGTAACTATCCCGAAAACACTGCCCACAAAAGTTACCCCTCTCCCCAAGGCTGAACCCGCTGCCCCAAAAGTGGAACCGGTGAAACCAGAAAAACCAGCCCTGGAAACTAGCCCCCAACCGGCTAAATCAACCTTTTTCGGGATGTATCTCTGGCTAGGCTTGCTGGCGGGCATATTTTGTGGTATTGGCTATCTTTTCCTCCGTCCCCCTCTCTCTAACCCCCCTGCCGTTACTCCCTCTCCTTCCCCCGTGGTTTCCCCCGCGCCGGTAGTCCCTCCCGCACCGATAGCCTCTCCTTCCCCTTCTCCTCAGTCAAAAGTTCCCCTCTCAGCCGAAGTAACTATTGAACAGGCCGCTTGGGTAAGGGTAATTGCCGATGGCCAAAAAGTCCATGAAGGCAATCTCCAACCGGGTACTAAACAAACTTGGACAGCCCAAAAGAGTTTAAATATTCGATCGGGCAATGCTGGCGGTGTTAAAATCTCTCTTAACCAAAAACCTGCCCAATTAATGGGTAAAGCTGGCCAAATTGGCGAAATCACCTTAACTGCACCCCCTCTCAGTGATCAGTAAACAGTAATCAGTAATCAGTGAACTAAAAACTCACATCTGAAAACAAGGGCCGAATCTAAGACCTAATTGGTTAAGCTAAAAGCTTTGATGTGCTTAGTTTCTAACCTTCTTTTTAGGTAGGAGAATTGTCAGATTCTGTCTTTTGCCCCTTGCCTTCAGAAGCTGAAAACTGATAACTGATCACTGATAACTGATAACTGATTAGGCTGCATCATCCCAGATGGGGGTAAGGGTTTTATAATCGTAGCGGGAAGCGTTAGGATGACAGCTGACACAGGTGGTATGACCGAGAGGAGTGGGTAAATTGACCCTAGGATGCAAAACCTTTACATAGGTGGACTGTTCAATTAGGAGGGGAACAAAAGTAGTCTGGGTAAGAGGGCGGGAAGAATAACTGAGATAATCCCAGATAAGACGCTGAGTAATGCCAACAATTGGTTTTAAACGGATACCATAGTGAGAATTAGGATTTTCGAGGATTTTTTTCCAAGTTTGACTGGGTAGGATGCTCGGAGGAATGGCAATATGGCAAGTGGCACAATTTTCTAGATAGGTTTGCTGTCCAATTTGATAACGATTCAGCACTGTATCCGAGGAAGGGGATTGGGCGATCGCTGGTTGTTGAAGTAGCGAAGCCAGTAGAATACCCCCTAGAATACTGAGGAGAAAGAGGATCAGAAAAAAAATCGATTTCACTTGACCGCTGGAAGGCATGACTGGGATGACGGGTAATTGAACACAATTTTGACACTCTCGCCATCACAATGCCAAGCTGTGTGATGGGAGATTCTTGCTTCACAGAAACCTGCTTTTTAAGACGAATCCCAAGGAGTCTTACAGTCTCTCCACAAGCTTAAACTCCTGACTGCCCATCAGTATTTGGGCTCTTCTGATTTATGTGAGGTCTATACTGATATTTTCTAGTTTCTTCTGCGGCTCGACTGAGCGTTCGACTGAGCTCACGCCGAAGTCATCGCCGAACGTCAAAATAGCCCTAAAAGTCTTGCTTGATAGGTATTTCACGGTTTCATAAGCAAAAATTAAGTAGGTAGGCGTTAAAAATTATCAGATGCCCCCTTATCAAGGGGGGACTAAGGGGGGATCAGAGGCAAAATCCATTTTTAATTTAATTAGGGTTTGCTGAATAATGGTAAAAACCTTACAGGAAAGGGCTTTTAGCTTGATTGAGAGCTTCCCAAATGCACTTAAATCTGCTAGAATCTCTTAAAACCCTTGCATCACCCTTGCATCACCCTTGCATCTTCT
>NZ_JAPZRB010000602.1:0-6985 GCF_027531105.1 Microcystis sp. LE18-22.4A | reverse complement strand
TGAAATGGGGCGAAAGTCTGTGGACTCTGTGTAAGACAGTACATGGTTTTTTAACTGTGGTATGCGACGGTGGTGGAAGCAGAAACTTAAATCGTGAGGTTTAGGAATCGCCGCACTTTTAGGGCGGCGAGGATGTCAACGATTACCCCAAAATTACATCCGTTTCAGCAACTCATCATACCCCCCTGATTTTTTAGGGCTTCCCGGCCAGTTCTGACTCTAATTTGGCCAGAATCTGGGGTTTAAGTTGCTCGAGTTTCTGTTTTAACATCCGCTTGCTAATTTGCGGGCTGCCCACTGAGGCTAATTGACTATCTCTCACCCATTGCTGCAAAATTTGGCATTGATTGGCGGGAATATTAGCGGTGATCACATTTTCACAGATAGGGCCGCCTTCGAGGGGGAAAAATAAAATCCAGTATTGACCGGTTTCGGCGAGGGTTTTGGTCATTTTTTGACCTTGGGGGGTTTTTAAGTCCAAATAACAGGGCAACCAGCGGGGTCCCCATTGACGATGATAGAGGACAGTAATCCAGAGAATCATCGGGTGGGGTGCGGGTAAAAAGAGGAATTGATTATAACGGACACTAGCAACCCGGACGGCGATATCCTCTCGATCCAACATTACCCATAAACTGGCAAAAACGCCGTCAGCAGCCCGGAGACAGCGTGAGAAGACAATTTTTTGGCGCGGTTTATCCTCGGGCCAACTGGACTTGAGACAGATATCCCTCGCATTAGCAGCAGAAACAATGGTTTGATTTAAATCATCAAGGGTTTTGATTTTGCTGGTGTAATCGTCGGTTTTTTTGACTATTTCATTTTTGACTAGGGGTTCAAGTCGTTCGAGACGTTGTAGTATATCTGTAACACTTGACGGGCGATCGCTGGGTGCTTTGGCCAAGCAGCGCAGGATTAACTGTTCTAATTCTGGCGGTAATTGCAAGCTAGAATTAAAGGAACGGGGTTCGGCGTAGTGGTGAACCTCATACCAACCGCCAAAGGAGGGATTATCGGGAAAAACGGGCGTTTCTCCCGTGATCATCTCGTACATCATAATCCCAAAACTGTAGATATCGGAACGATGATCGAGTTCTTTACCTTCCATCTGTTCCGGGGAACAATAGGCTAAGGTTCCCATAAACGATTGGGTTTGGGATTCTCCCGATTGGATGAGTTTAGCGATGCCAAAATCGAGAATTTTCACCAATTCCCCTAATCCTGAGTCCTGAATCACCATAATATTGCTTGGTTTGATGTCCCGGTGAATAATCGGACACATCTCCCCTTGGAAGATAATACCCTTATGGGCGCATTCCAGGCCGAAACAAATCTGACGGGTGAGATTGAGAAAGCGCGGGAGGGGCAGCGGCTGATGTTTGATGATTTCACTCATGCTCTCCCCCTGCAAAAATTCCATGACGTAGAAGGGGACTTCCTTGTCATCTACACCATAATCACGAACTTTAACAATATGAATACTTTTTTCGCCTAAAAGTGCCGAAATAGTCGCCTCTCGCTCGAAGCGCTCACGCATTCTTTGGTTGAGGAGAGTTTGCGAGAGTAATTTCACGGCGACGGTTACGCCACCTAATAGTTTATCTTCTGCTCGATATACTTGTCCCATGGCGCCGCTACCGATCAACTCGACCAGTTGGTATCGATTGGCAAGTAAACTCCGATGTCTAGATTCTGCCGACATAGCTAGGCTACTGTGTTAATTATAGTCAGTTTGGTGGAGAGAGTTTTGGTTCTTCGTTACTTGGTCTGGTTCGAGCAGGGGGCATAAATCGACTAAATCCTTATCTGGCAAGAGACTTAATTGATTAGCTCGTTCTAGATCGAAAACAATTGGCAAAAATCGCAGCCATGTCTTTCTATATAAGGGTTTCATCCCTTATAACCCCCGTCCATTACATAACACAAACCGAAGAACCTTTTTTTCGGGCTAAAAGCATCATTTTTAACATATATAGCAATTCCCATAGTTGTGAGGTACAGAGTCTTAGGTTTTGAGGATTCAGGAGTCAGGATTCAGGAGTCAGGATTCAGGAGTCAGGATTCAGGATTCAGGATTCGGGATTCAGGAGTTAAGATTTTGGTGTACCTTATGAGATTGGGAAACGCTATATTTTCAGGTATTTTTAGTCATTGCCCCTTGCATAATTAATTTTTGGGGGTTGAAAAAATGAAAAAACTAAGTATAAAGTACCACAAAATCTCTAAATAGACAATTTGATTGATTATTATTCGTTCTTGATTCTCCTGACTTGAAAGAGGGTGTGGGGTGTGGGGTGTGGGGTGTAGGGTGTGGGGTGTAGGGTGTGGGGTGTGGGGTGTAGGGTGTGGGGTGTGGGGTGTGGGGTGTAGGGTGTGGGGAAGGAAACCTCTTTCATCTGTGGGGGTGAAAATTTTTTCATCGGGACTGCCTAGGGACTCCTAAACCACCACTACAGGCAAATCCCTAACCCCTGTAAAACTTTTTTGCCGAAAGTGACCGATCTGGGTAATAATTCTTTAATAAAGATTTGTAAACTTGAAAATGATTATCCTTTCGCAGTGCTAGAGATTTAATGAGACGACTAATTGCGATCGAAAAAGCTCTGCTCATCGGTCATATCGTATCGATGGCTTTTGGACTAGCGGGATTGTTGCTAGTTTTGCCCCATCCCGAATTTGTGGCCAATTTACCAGATTTTGGCAAAACTGCCTTTGCTTGGTCAATGGCCGGGGGGGGTGTGGTGTATATGGTGTTAGGAATGGCAGCGGTGGCTGTTTATGCCTATCGGACTCTAGGAGTGTGGCACTGGTTAGGATTCATGGTTCCCGCTATCAGTTTATCCCTTTGTAGCGAACTTTTGGGAACCAGTACCGGCTTTCCTTTCGGTCATTATCGTTATCTTTCGGGCTTAGGTTACAAAATTGCGGGTTTAGTACCCTTTACTATCCCCCTATCTTGGTTTTATCTCGGTTTTAGTGCCTATATCATCGCTCGTGTTGGTTTATCCACTCTTGCTATACCCCAATGGCTACAAAATCTAGGAGCGATCGCTATCGGGGCGGTATTATTAACTTCATGGGATTTTGTCCTAGATCCGGCCATGAGTCAAACCACCATACCCTTCTGGATTTGGGAACAACCGGGGGCCTTCTTTGGGATGCCCTATGAAAATTTTGCCGGTTGGTTCGGTACAGGCTGTGTTTTTATGACGGTAGCCACTTTAATCTGGCAAGTGCAACCGGTGAAACTGCCAAGTCAAGATTTAACCCTGCCTTTTGTGATGTATTTGGGTAATTTTGGCTTTGCTACGGTCATGAGTATGGGTGCTGGTATTTATCCGCCGATTTTCTTAGGATTACTCACCGGTATTCTGCCTTTAATACTCCTCTATAATCGCGCCAAGGCTGTTGCTTCCGGGCAAACAGTGGCAACCAGCGAAGTAACAACCCTAAAAATCCCCGTTGTATCGGTGAGAGGAGCCAAATAAGTTGTTAACTGAGATAATTCTCGGTGCATTCTGCCTGGGGCTACTGCTGTCTCAGGCTGTTGCCTTTTTTATCCTTCTTTCCCGTCTGCTAAAAGGGGCGCGTCGTCGTCCTCCCCTGACTCCCCAACCTCCCACCCCGGAGATGTTAGGGACAGTAAGCGTGATTGTGCCGACGTTAAACGAAGTGGCCAGGATTGACGGTTGTTTAAGGGGATTGAGTCAACAGAGTTACGAAGTGCGAGAAATTCTGATTGTCGATAGCAATTCCCAAGATGGTACGCGGGAAAAAGTCAAAGAGATAGCGGCAAAAGACCCCCGCTTTCGCTTGAAAACCGATTATCCTTTGCCTCCCGATTGGGTAGGTCGTCCCTGGGCGTTACACAATGGTTTTTTGTTTAGTTCTCCTAAAAGTGACTGGATTTTGGGCATTGATGCCGATACCCAACCCCAAGCAAATTTAGTGGCTAGTTTAGTTAAAGCTGCGATCGCAGAAGGTTACGATTTAGTTTCCCTGTCGCCGCAATTTATCCTCTCCTATCCGGGAGAATGGTGGTTACAGCCGGCTTTATTGATGACTTTGCTCTATCGCTTTGATGCGGCCGGAGTGCGCGGGCAAGATCCCCAACGAGTCATGGCCAATGGTCAATGTTTTCTCTGTCGGCGGTCAGTTTTAGCGGCTTTAGACGGTTATAGCGGGGCAAAAGGTTCTTTTTGCGATGATGTCACCCTGGCCCGTCTAGCGGCGACGAAAGGCTATCGGGTGGGATTTCTTGATGGGGCGAAGTTGATTCGCGTGCGGATGTACGAAGGACTTAAGGAAACTTGGCGCGAATGGGGCAGATCTCTTGACCTCAAAGATGCCTCCTATCAGGGGCAATTATGGGGCGATTTAGCTTTATTAGCTCTTACTCAGGGATTACCGATAATTATCACCCCTTTACTGCTCACAGCTTTGATTTTTGGCTACGATTTCCTGAGTTTAAAAATTGTCTTGACTTTAAACCTGCTGCTGTTATTGATTCGTTTTGCCCTGTTGTTTGCCGTTTTCCCCAGCTACTATCGAGGGAAAAAAGTTAATCTATCTTCGGGATTATTTTGGCTATCTCCCCTAGCGGATCCGCTGGCAGTTATTCGCATTTTTATCTCTGCTTTTACCCGTCCCCAAAGTTGGCGCGGTCGATTGTATCAGTGAATTGGAAAATAAACATTGGGTGTATGAGGCTCCTCTAACGGTAGATTGATTCATGAATCAATCTACTATGAGAGCAAAAACCTGTACTCCCCTACTCCCTAGCTTACCTCATAAGCCATTAAGAGTAGCAAAAAAAAGAATTAGATTCGGAGAATGAATCAGCCCCAGTATTAAGGGGGAATTGGCACCCTCCTTATCAAGGGGGGCAGGGTAGGGTTGATTCATGAATCAACCCTAGAAGGCAGGGGGAGATCGAAGGCAAAATCTATCTTCTATGTAATTAGAACCACTTACTTAACACCCTTAATTATACTAGCCTTTTCACTTAAAACCGAGGAATATGATTAAAAAGATGACGCATGACCACAAATTCCCAACAAAATAACGAATAGCCATAACCCTGACGCTCCACCGTCCTCACCTGAGCTTGTAAACCCTTTAAGGAAAAATCAGGATTCCAACCCGCATATAAACCCACCCCCACCGGCACATACCGGGAAGCTGTCGCCAGTCCCGATCCCGAAAGACTCGCCGCCACCTGATTGGGAGTTTTCCGATAGATCTGTAAGACCACCTCATCCACAATCCCTTGACGCACCCAAGCCAACCAATTTTGATTATATTTATTCACCGCAAAAGAGTGAGGATTAGGCGAAAGACTCACCACCAACTTGGGATTAATCGCCTTGACATGATCGTGCAACTTGCGGGTTAAATTCGTTAAAGCTTGACTTTTATTACCAAAAACACGCGGAACTGCCCAATGATCATCTAACTGAATCCCCGCCAAATCTTTTTCTTTTAAAATATCTTCCATATTCCCCAAAAGATAGGCTTGTACCTGCGGATTCGCCGGATCTAACCAGACATTGGTTTCCACCACCGTCTTCCCTGCGGGCGTTTTTAATAGCCAATCCGGATGCTTTTTGGCAATGGGATCCTTAGGGGATAACATCAAACCATACTCAAACCAAGCAAATGGTTTCAAACCCTGCCGTAAAGACTCCTTAACCGCTGCCCTCCAGGGATTGCTCAACGGCGGCACAAACAACCAATTCGTCGGACGTTGGGAAGTCGGATAAAGCGTTCCCCTAAACCCATAAACACTAAAATACACCCGGTCATAACCCGCTCGCGAAAGATGATTTAACACCTCGTCTAAGGACGTAGTGTGATGTAACAATATCGTGCCAATATTGGTTAACCAAACCCCCTTCATCTGCTCATTTTCCACTGCCTTTCGGGGAGCCGCTCGGTGAGTAACCAACAACAAAAAAGCCACTCCAGCAACAATCCCAAGCCTCTTTAGGTACTTGCTAAACTTAACCATGATTGCCGATTAATCCCACCAAGATATTTGATAATAGTATTATTTTAGTCCGATTTTTGATATTCAGTTGATCATCAGCAGACCCTATTTAGTTATACTAAATCCGGTTATTAAAAACTGATTATCAGTGAACTAAAAAATAGATACCTGGTGTATTAGGCCCCCCTAACACACCCAGAAAAGATTTTAGGGAAAATTAACCGACGACACAGAGAATATCCGATGCGTGACTAGCGGTATTCACTTTGTCATCCATATAGCTAATTTTGCCTTCTGCATCGATGATATAGGTGACGCGCTTAGAATAGCCACCCCCATCGACGTCATAAGCTTTGGTGATAGCACCATCGGTATCTACGAGCAATTGGAAGGGTAAACCGTATTTTTCTTTAAATTGTGCATGGGAACCCTGGTCATCCCTGCTCACCCCGAAGACTACTATTTCCTTGTCTTGGTATTGTTCGTAGTTATCCCGGAAGCTTTGCGCTTGCTTGGTGCAGCCGGGGGTATCATCTTTGGGATAGAAGTATAAAACTACGACTTTACCTTGAAAATCCGACAGGGAAACGGTTTTTCCAGTATCGTCGGTGGTGGTAAAGTTCGGTGCGATTGTTCCAACGGTTAAAGCCATAACTCCGATTCCTTTACAAAAGTTAATCTATATTGATCATAAGGGATGAGGGTCAAAAACAGGGAGAGGGGTGATGGGGTGAAGGGGAAGTGGGGAAGTGGGGAAGTGGGGAAGTGGGGAAGTGGGGAAGTGGGGAAGTGGGGAAGTGGGGAAGTGGGGAAGTGGGGAAGTGGGGAAGTGGGGAAGTGGGGTGGTGGGGTGGTGGGGAAGTGGGAGCCAGAGCATTTGTACGACTATTTTCCACAGGCAGTTTAAATACAGTACAGCTTAGAAGACGAACAACAAACCTCGAGAATTTGTCCTAGGATAATATTTGTCAGCTAAGAGGGGGATAATATGGGGCG